>CALFWN010000085.1 GCA_937928335.1 uncultured Litoreibacter sp.
TTCCATCAAGGATGAGGTCTTCGCGGTTCTGGGGGCGAATGGCGCGGGCAAGACGACTTTGCTCAAGACGCTCGCCCGGTTGCTGCCTTTGCAGGATGGCAGCCTCATGCTGAACGGAAGCGACGTGGCGCATACACCTGCCTATGCGATGCCGGGTCACGGGGTGGCCTATGTCCCGCAGGAAGGCAATGTCTTCCCTGATCTGTCGGTGCAAGAGAACCTGTCGATCGGGGGCCGGACCGGCCACCGGCCAAAGCAGGAAAAACTCGACGAGGTCTTTGATCTGTTCCCACGGCTCAAGGAACGCCGCTCGCAGGCGGCGGGGTCCCTGTCCGGCGGGGAAGGGCAGATGCTCGCCGTCGGGCGGGCCTTGATGCAGGATCCGCAGGTTCTTTTGCTCGATGAGCCGTCCGCCGGTCTGTCGCCGCTCTTTGTCGACACATTGTTTTCCAGCATTGCGGACACCCGGAAGGAGAAGGGCCTGACAATCGTTCTGGCGGAGCAGAACGCAGTCAAAACACTCGAAATCGCGGATCGCGTGATGGTGCTGTCACTGGGAGAGATGCACCTCTTACGCCCCCGCACTGAACTGGAGATGAGCGACATCACAGCAGCCTATCACATTTGAACGACATGAAGTCGATAACGGAGGAGAAACTGATGACACGTAAGACATTGAAACTGACAGGCGCAATCGCCCTGGCGGCAAGCCTTGGTCTTGGCACCCAAGCCACCGCCGAGGAAGAGATCGTGGTGGGGCATCTGACCTATCATACCGGTGAGTTCGGGGCCTTTGGACCGTTCTTTGACGGTGTGACCGAAATGGTGCTGTCCAAGATCAATGAAGACCCGCCGCTGGGCAAGCCGCTGCGGGCGATCCATCAGGATATCGGAACGGTTGGCGAGGCCCGCGCGGCGCGCAAGCTGGTCGATAGCGACGGTGTGCAGGTTCTGCTGAACCCCGCCCATAGCTATCTGTCCTATCGCGAGTTCATGCTTGAAACCGTGGCCAAGACCAGCCTGCCCCTGATGCCATCGGTGCATGGTGGCGCCATTGAAGGGACAATCGGCGGCGTTGCGGATGAGCCTATCTTCCGCGGCTCCCCGCTGGATACCGCCAACGGCACCGCGGCACTTCTGCATGTGCGCGATGCAGGCAAGCAGAATGTTGTGATTGTGGCCACCGAGGTTTCGGGGTCCCAGCTGCAAAAGGAAGCCGCCATTCGCACGGCTGAGGCCATTGGCTTTGAGGTGCTTGGTGATTTCGACATTCAGGCCGGCGAAAGCAATTACCGCTCTGTCGTGGCGCGCATCAACCGGCTGCAACCTGAAGCCGTCGTGATGTTCTCGTCTCCGCAGGCTGGCGGCAGCTTTGTGAAAAACGCGGCTGAATCGGGTGCATCCTGGTATATCGTCGGCTCTGGCGAGTGGCAGGAAACCGAATTCTATGACACCGCAACACAAAGCGCGATCGGGCAGCATGAGGCTGTCGTGCTGGCCGCGAATGCGCATAGCGACAACCCGGCCTTCGCGCCCTACATGGAATTCGCAAGCGCCTCGCAATGGGCCGAAGATATCGGGGATGCGTCCAATTCCTACGCGATCCAGTATTTCGACCTGCTGGTCTCCACTGCTTTGGCCATCGAAAAGTCGGGCGAGCTGAACACCGCAAGCTGGACCAATGCCATGTATGAGGTCACCGGCGGTGATGGCGAGGTGGTCTATAGCTATGAAGACGGCTTGGCCGCAATCCGCGCCGGTAAGGACATCAACTATGATGGTGTGACCGGGTCTATGGAATACACCGGAACCGGGATCGTGTCTGGCATTTTCGGCATCTTCCAGTGGGTTGATGGCGCGCTGAGCCAGGTCGGCACCGTGGATGGTGACGAGGTCCTCAAGCTCGAATCCATGTAAGCCCGTTTCGCGGGCGGGACGACATCGCCCGCCCGCGAAATCTCCTGTGCAAAACGCATCCACCCGTCAACCAGCTGGACCTTTCGCAATGAAGCCGTTCGATTACATGCAGCCCAAGGATATCGCCGAGGCCAGTGCGGCATGGGCCAGCTATGGCGCGTCGGCGCGCCTGTTGGCGGGGGGCACGGATCTCTCTGTCGCGCTGCGTCACGGCAAGATTGCGACCGATCTGGTGATTGACCTCAAAGGTGTTGTCGAATTGCAGCCTGACATCAGCGAAAGCTCTGGGCATTTGCGGATTTCGGCGGGCACAACGATGACCGGGCTGATCGCGTATCTTGGCGCGCATGGGCTTTTCCCGTCGCTGGTGGATGCGGCCTGCGTTGTGGGGTCCATCCAGATCCGCAACCGGGCCACATTGGCAGGCAATATCTGCAACGCGTCACCTGCCGCCGATACCGTGCCGGTCCTTGCCGCGCTCGATGCTTTTGTCGAAATCTACGGCCCTGACGGTTTGCGATACCGCCCCGTTGCCGCGTTTATCCAGGGCAATCGCCAGATTGATCTTGGCACGGGCGAGTTGGTCGCTGCCGTCCATATCCCGTTGCCTCTGGGCAAGCAGGGTTGCGCATTTGACCGGATCACGCGGCGACGTGGCGTTGATCTTGCAACCACGAATATGGGCTGCCTGATTTCCGGCGCGGGCGCTGTGACGCTGGCCTTTGGTGCCGTCTCGCCGCGCCCACTGGTGCTGCATGACGAGAGCGGCATTCTGGGTGATCCGATGGCCAAGGCGCAGGACCGCGCGCCGGTCATCGAGGCGCTGACAGCACAGGCGCGCCCGATCTCTGATGTGCGGGCGAATGCCGATTACAGATCGGCAATGCTCTCCGTGATGGCCGAGCGATCGCTGGCAAAGGCCCATGCACGCATGGCGGGTGGTGCGGCACATGCCTGATACATTTCACCCTCATATCGCGGGCCCGGACCGGTTTGGTGTGACGAAAACGGTGCGGACCATCGTGAATGGTGTGCCGGTCACCAAGGACACGGCCGCGCATACCTCCCTCCTGGATTTTCTGCGTGACGCGCTTGAGCTGACAGGCGCCAAGGAATGC
Organism: uncultured Litoreibacter sp.; assembly: GCA_937928335.1. Lineage (GTDB taxonomy): Bacteria > Pseudomonadota > Alphaproteobacteria > Rhodobacterales > Rhodobacteraceae > Litoreibacter. Next base: position 3,036 of record CALFWN010000085.1, read on the forward strand.
TGCGCAGTTGGTGAATGCGGGGCCTGCACCGTCATTATGGAGGGCGCGCCGGTAAACGCATGTCTGCTCTTGGCTGTCGAGGCCGAAGGCAAGGCGATTGAAACGGTTGAGGGTCTGTCCAGCGGCGGGCAGCTTGGCACCGTGCAGCACAGTTTTCTGAAATGTGGCGGCGTGCAATGCGGGTTCTGCATTCCCGGCATGGTCATGTCGGCGGAGGCGCTGCACCGCGACAACCCCGATGCTGATGAAACCGAGATTCGCGAGGCGCTCTCGGGCAATCTATGTCGCTGCGGCGGCTATAATCGGATGTTTGATGCGATGCGCGATGCCGCCGGGCAAGACACTCATCTGACAACAACAGAGCCTGTCACGGGAAAAACCATTGGTGCCAATATCAGCCGTTTGGGCGGTGTGGAACGCGTCAATGGTCGCCAGGATTTCATTGCCGATATCGACGTCGCTGGCATGGCGCATGTCAAACTGGTGTCGCTCGATACGGGCCGGGCGCGGATCAAGCGCATTGATGCCAGCGCCGCGCGGGCCGTGCCGGGTGTGATCGATATTGTGACGGCGGCCGATCTGCCCGACCCGATGCCCCGCTTTGGTCCGGCCTATCGCGACCGCCCGGTGATTGCGGTGGGTGAGACGCGCTACCACGGCGAACCGGTGGCGGCTGTTGTGGCCGAAAGCAAGGACATCGCCGCCTATGCCGCCAGCCTTGTGCAGGTGGAGTTCGAGGCCTTGCCTGCCGTGACCTCTATCGAGGCGGCTCTGGCCAAAGACGCGCCGCTTGTGCAGGACCCGGCGATGCGGGAAGGCGATGCGCTGGCCGACACCAACATCCTGAAAACGATGGCATGGGAATGGGGGGATGTGGACGGGGTCAAGGCCGATCTGGTGGTGGACAACACATATACCTTTCCGATGGTCACACATTTCGCGATTGAGCCGCATGGCTTCATCGTGGATGCCGCCAATGACCGGCTGAAAATCTGGAGCCCGGTGCAGCACCCGTTCCTGTTGCAAAAGATCATGGCGCAGATGTTTGATCTGCCGCTGAGCGATGTGCAGGTGCTGTCCCCTGATCCGGGAGGCGGTTTCGGTGGCAAGCAGATGCCAAAGTTCGAGCCGCTGCTGGCCTATATGTCGCGCAAGATCGGTCGGCCTTGCCGGTTGATCCTGACGCTGGAGGAAACCTTTCAGGCGGTGCGGCGCGCTGGCGCGAAGGTGCATATCCGCTCTGGCTTCAGCAAGGATGGGGATATCCTGTTTCACGATATCCGGTCCGATTACCAGATCGGGGCCTATGTTGATATCGCGGAGCGGGTGACCACGAAGGGCAATTACCTTGCCTGCGGGCCCTACCGCGTTCCCAATGCCCGCATCAACGCCCGTGGCATCTTCAGCCACACCCCGCCCAGCACCGCATTTCGCGGTTTTGGGACGCCACAGGTCAATTGGGCGGTAGAAAGCCAGGTGAATGCGGCTGCGCGTCAGCTGGGGCTGGACGGGTTCGCAATCCGAATGCGCAATGTGTCCGACAAGGGCGATCAGGTGGTGCCCGGCGACGTGCCCGCCGATGGCCACTGGCCGCAATCGGTGCAGAAAGCGGCTGATCTGCTGGGATGGGATAAGCCCAAACTGCCCGACCGGGGTCGCGGCATCGCTGTCGGGATCAAGGCTGGCGCAACCACGGGTCTGTCAAACTCGACGGTGCGGCTCTTGGCTGATGGCAGCATCATCCTTTTTGCAGGCACGTCCGATATGGGGCAGGGGGCGCGGACGATCTTCGCCCAGATCGCCGGAGACGCGCTCGGTGCTCCCTATGACCGGGTGTCTGTTGTCATGGGGGATACCAGTGCCGTGCCCTTTGATCTGCAAACCTCGGCCAGCCGGTCAACGGTGTTTATGGGGACTGCTATCACGCGGGCCTGCGCGGATATTCATGCGCAGGTCATTGAGCTGGCCAGCAACCGGTTGGGGGTCGACGAGTGTGATCTGCGCGTCGCGGATGGCAAAATCCATCTGCCCGATGGCCCGGTGCCGATCTTTGATTTTGTCCAGAACATGCTCAGTAACTGGAACGGAGAGCTGATCGGTCATGGGCGCATGTCCAAGCCAACAGACCCGGACCATCCCTTGGGCGGCACGCCCGCATTTTTTGAGTTCAACTGCACGGCGTTCGAGGTCTCGGTCGATACACAGACCGGCGAGGTCATGATCCACAGACACGTCACTGTCGGTGACGTCGGCACCGCGCTGAACCCGTTGCAGGTGGAAATGCAGGATGAGGGCGCGGCGATTATGGGGCTGGGCCATGCGCTCTATGAACAAATCCTGATGGATGATGACGGGCGTATCCGAAACCTCGGCGCCATCGATTACCGGATTGTGACCAGCAAGGACATGCCCGCGCGTTTGATCACCGGGATGGTCGAGAACGCAGATGGCCCCGGCCCGAAAGGGGCCAAAGGGGTCAGCGAAGGCGCGATCCTGTGCACGGCACCGGCTTTGGCGGCTGCCGTCACGGACGCCACCGGCGTCGCCATCCGGGATTTACCGCTGACGCCGGAACGCATCTGGCGGGCGCTTCAAACACAGATAGACACAGAGGAGAGAGGCACATGAACGTCATGAGCAACACAATGGAAGCCCTGGTTCTGACCGCGCCGCGCGAGTTTTCTATTGAAGAAGTTCCGATGCCTGTCGCCGTTGATGACGAGGTTCTGGTCAAGATCGACACGACGTTCATTTGCGGCACCGACCCGCATATCATTCAGGGCGATTTTCCGGGCTTCTGGCCTCCGGCCTTTCCGTTCACGCCCGGCCATGAATGGTCAGGCACGGTTGAAAAGACTGGCCCCAAGGCCGCGGCCCTGGGTTGGCAAGAGGGCGACCGGGTCTGCGCGATCAGCCATGTGGGCTGCGGCTATTGTGCGAATTGCATGAAAGGCCGCTACACGCTTTGCCTCAATTACGGCAATCAGGATGCCGGGCACCGGCAGCACGGCCATATCACGCCGGGCGCCTATGCGCAGTATATGACCTCCTCGGTCAAGAGCCTCTACAAGATACCCGATGAGATGGATCTCGAATACGCGGCCTGCGTCGATCCGCTCAGCATCGCGCTTTACACCGTCAACCGCAGCCGGATGGAGGCGGGCGATGATGTGTTGATCATGGGCACCGGGCCGCAGGGGCTGATGGCGCTTTTATGCGCGCAGGCCCTTGGCGCGGGGCGGGTGTTCATCGCTGGCAGCGGGGAGCGTTTGGCGCTTGCCAAAAAGCTCGGCGGCATCGGCATCGATTACCGCAGCGAGGATGTCCTTGAGGCGGTGCGCGCGCATACGCAGGGGCATGGCGTGCCGCGCGTTCTTGAATGCGCGGGCACGGCCAAGGCCATTCAGCAGGCCTGTCATGCCGCAGCCAAGGGCGGGGTGGTGTCGATGATCGGAATTCCTCATGGCGACCCGGAGGTGCCGATCAAACGCATGGTGCTGGACGAGGTCGAGCTGATCGGCAACCGCGCCAACCCCAACACGGCAATGCCGGCAATTGCGCTGCTGCATGAGGGGCGGGTCGATCTGAAACCGCTGATGTCGCATAGCTTCCCGCTATCCGACTTCGCGACCGCGCTGGATACTTATGAAAACCGCAGGGACGGTGCGATGAAAATCGCCATCAAGCCCAACTAGACCCAAGCAAGGAGACGGCCAAGATGTCTGTGACAATCGAGTGCGTTCTGGACTGCAAAAACCACTTGGGCGAAGGCCCTGTCTGGGACGTTGAAGAAGGGCGGCTCTATTGGCTCGATTGCACGGGACCCCGGTTCGGGCTGGATGCGGTGTGGCGGATGGACCCCAAGACCGGCAAGGTTGAAAGCTGGGCCTTGCCCAAGGATATCGGGGCAATGGCGCTGCGCGAACAGGGCGGCATGGTCGCGGCAATGTGCGATGGGTTCTATTTCATGGACATCAAGGGCGACAAGATCGCGCTTGAGCTGATCCAGGAGGTTGATGCCGATATCGAACGCACCCGGCTGAATGATGGCAAGGTTGACCGGCGGGGGCGGTTCTTTGCGGGCGGCATGGATGATCTGGAGGAGTTGAGGAATTGCGGCCTCTTCCGGCTGGACCCTGACCTGAGTGTAGTCAAGGTCGAAGACGGTCTGATGTGTACCAATGGCCCGTGCTGGAGCCCGGATGACAAGACATTCTATGTCGCCGACACGTTTATCGAGGAATTCTGGGCCTATGATTACGATATCGAGACCGGGGCTCTGTCAAACAAGCGCGTTCATGCCTCGACCAAGGATGATGAGGGGGTCGCCGATGGCTCGACCGTGGATGCCGAAGGCTACATGTGGAACGCGCAGCTGATTTCGGGCGATCTTGTCCGCTATGCGCCCGATGGCAGTATCGACATGCGCATCGGTATGCCGGTAAAGAACATCACCAGCGTCATGTTTGGCGGGGACAATCTGGACGAGATCTATGTGACCTCGATGGCGCGGGTGAAACACCCCGCCGTTCACGACATGTTTGCGGTGCAGGCCAAACCGCAGTTTCAGGCGGGCAACCTGTTCAAGGTGACCGGGCTTGGCATCAAGGGCCTGCCTGAACCACGATTTGGAGGCTAGACCCATGAGCTCATCCCAGACCGGCAAGGTCATCATCACCTGTGCGGTGACCGGCGCGATCCACACGCCGTCGATGACCCCGCATCTGCCGATCACACCTGATGAAATCGCCTCAGACGCAATAGCGGCGGCGGAGGCCGGGGCATCGATCCTGCATCTGCACGCCCGCGACCCTGAAACAGGGCGTCCCGATCAGAGCGTTGAAGGCTTTGCCGCCTTCCTGCCACGTATCAAACAGGCCACGGATGCGGTGGTGAACATCACCACTGGCGGCAGCCCCTATATGAGCGTGCAGGAACGGGTCGCCCCCGCCGCGCATTATCAGCCCGAGGTCGCGTCACTGAATATGGGGTCGATGAATTTCGGGCTTTACCCCATGCTCAAGCGGTTCAAGGAGTTCAGGTTCGACTGGGAGCGCGAGCATCTTGAAGGGTCCCGTGATCTGGTCTTCCGCAATTCCTTTCAGGACATCGAATACGTGCTTGAGACATGCTACGGCAACGGCACGCGGTTTGAATTTGAATGCTATGACATCTCCCATCTCTACAATCTCGCGCATTTCGCAGATCGTGGGTTGGTGAAAGCACCGTTCTTTGTGCAATCGGTGTTCGGCCTGCTTGGCGGCATTGGCGGGCATCCCGAAGACGTGCTGCATATGAAGCGCACCGCAGATCGGCTGTTTGGCAATGACTTCCGCTGGTCCGTGCTTGGTGCCGGGGCCAATCAGCTGCGCATCGCCGCGCAGGCAGCCGCACTGGGCGGCAATGTCCGCGTCGGGCTGGAAGACAGCATCTGGGCAGGCAAAGGCGTGCTGGCCAAATCCAACGCGGTGCAAGTGCAAAAAGTCCGCCAGATCATCGAAGGTCTGGGGCTGTCAGTTGCAACA
>CALFWN010000086.1 GCA_937928335.1 uncultured Litoreibacter sp.
GCCCGCGCTGATTGCGCTGGGGGCGACGCTACATCTGCGCAAGGGCGACACAAGGCGCGACCTGCCGCTGGAAGAGTTCTTCATTGAATACGGCAAGCAGGACCGCGCGCCGGGCGAATTCGTCGAGGCCGTCACCCTCCCGCAGCAGGCAGGCAGGCTGCGCTGCTACAAGATCTCCAAGCGGTTCGATCAGGATATCTCGGCCGTTTGCGGCTGTTTCAATGTCGTGGTGGAAGATGGCACCGTCACCACCGCCCGTATCGCCTTTGGCGGTATGGCGGGGACGCCCAAACGCGCCGCCCATGTCGAGGCAGCTTTGATCGGGCAGCCCTGGAGCACGCAGACAGTGGCTTTGGCGCAGCCGGGGTTCGATCAGGACTTTACGCCCATGTCGGATATGCGCGCCTCGGCCGCGTACCGCATGGAGGTGGCCAAGGCGCTGCTGATGCGCTGCTTTGAGGACAGCCAGGACCGGGCGACAAGCGTGTTGGAGGTGCGGCCATGAGCGTGGGGACCTCGAGCAGGCATGACAGCGGTCCGCTGCATGTCACCGGCGCTGCGCGCTATGTGGATGACATCCCGACCCCGGCAGGCACCCTGCATCTGGCCTTCGGTCTGTCCCGCATCGCACGGGGCATGATCACCGGGATGGACCTCTCGGAGGTTCGGGACGCGCCGGGGGTGGTTGCGGTGCTGACCGCGCAGGATTTGCCCTTTGCCAATGACGTCTCCCCCTCGGCGCATGACGAGCCGCTTCTGGCGGACGGGATGGTGCATTACATAGGCCAGCCGGTGTTTCTGGTGGTCGCGCGCTCGCATCTGGCGGCCCGCAAGGCGGCGCGTTTGGGCGATATCAGCATCGAGGCCCAGACCCCGATCCTGTCGATCGAGGATGCGCTTGCCGCAAATAGCCGTTTTGAGGAAGGCCCGCGCATCTATGCCAAAGGCGATGTCGAGGCCGGGCTGAATGCAGGCCCCCACCGCCTGCAGGGCTGCATCAATATTGGCGGGCAGGAGCATTTCTATCTGGAGGGCCAGGCCGCGCTGGCGCTGCCGCAAGAGGGCGGCGAGATGGTGGTGCACGCCTCCTCCCAACATCCCACAGAGATCCAGCACAAGGTCGCCGATGCGCTGGGCCGGCCCATGAGCGCGGTTCGTGTCGAGGTGCGCCGGATGGGCGGCGGGTTTGGCGGCAAGGAGAGCCAGGGCAACGCGCTTTGCGTGGCCTGCGCCGTGGTGGCCGACCGGCTGAAGCGCCCCGTCAAGATGCGCTATGACCGCGATGATGACATGACCATCACCGGCAAGCGACATGACTTCCGGGTGGTGTATGATGTGGGTTTTGATGATGCGGGGCGGATCACCGGGCTGGATTTCACACATTACACCCGCTGCGGCTGGGCGCAGGACCTGTCGCTGCCCGTGGCCGACCGCGCGATGCTTCATGCCGACAATGCCTATCTTCTGGAACATGTCCGCATCACCTCGCACCGGCTGAAGACCAACACCCAAAGCGCCACCGCATTTCGCGGCTTTGGCGGGCCGCAAGGCATGTTGGGGATGGAGCGGGTTGTGGACCATATCGCGCATCATCTGGGGCTGGACCCTTTGGCCGTGCGGCGGATAAATTTTTATGCCTCCGGCGGGGATATTTCCAAACATGGAAAGACGGCAGAGGCCAACACCACGCCTTACGGGATGCCTGTCACGGATTTCGTGCTGCAGGATTTGGTGGACCAGCTGGAGGGCTCAAGCGCCTATCAGGAGCGGCGCGCCAGGGTGGCCGCGTGGAATGCGGAGAATGCCGTTTTGAAGCGCGGCATTGCGCTGAGCCCGGTGAAGTTCGGGATTTCCTTCACGCTGACACATCTCAATCAGGCGGGCGCGCTGGTGCATGTCTATCAGGACGGCTCGATCCATCTCAACCACGGCGGTACGGAGATGGGGCAAGGCCTGTTCACCAAGGTCGCACAGGTTGCCGCGTCGGTGTTTGGCGTGCCGCTGGACGCCGTGCAGATCACTGCGACCGATACGGGCAAGGTGCCGAACACGTCCGCCACCGCGGCCTCTTCGGGGACGGATCTCAATGGGATGGCGGTCAAAGCCGCCTGCGAGACCATCCGCGAGCGCATCTCGCAGCATCTGGGCGGCGGGGCTGTGTTTGAAGACGGCAAGGTCACGGCGGGCGGGCGTTCGATGCGCTTTGCGCAGGCGGTGACATCGGCCTATGAGGCCCGGGTGTCGCTGTCGGCCACCGGGTTTTACGCAACACCCGAGGTGGCGTGGGACCGGATCGCCGGGCAGGGCCGACCGTTTTATTACTTCGCCTACGGGGCCGCGGTGACGGAGGTGGTGATCGACACGCTGACCGGCGAGAACCGCATCCTGCGCGCCGACATCTTGCATGATTGCGGCAGCTCGCTGAACCCGAGCCTGGATATTGGCCAGATCGAGGGCGGCTATGTGCAGGGCGCGGGCTGGCTGACCACCGAGGAGCTGGTCTGGGACGCGGCAGGCGCGCTGCGCACCCATGCGCCGGCAACCTACAAGATCCCCTGCGCCTCGGACCGCCCCGAAATGTTCAACGTCGCCTTATGGGACGGGGCGGCGCTGGAGCCTACAATCTATCGCTCCAAGGCCGTGGGCGAGCCGCCATTGATGCTGGGCATATCGGCCTTGCTGGCGCTTTCAGACGCGGTGGCAAGCTGTGGGGCGGCCTATCCCGACCTGCAGGCCCCCGCGACGGCAGAGCAGGTGTTGCAGGCCGTCAGACGGGTGCGCGGATGAGCTTTGATCTGGCCCAATTGGAAGAGGCGGTGGCGCGGCATGGCCGGGTCGGGCGGATTGTCGTGGTGGATCACAAGGGCTCGGTGCCGCGCGAGGCGGGCAGCTCGATGCTGGTCTGGCGCAGGGGCCAATCGGGCACAATCGGCGGCGGGGCGCTGGAGTTTGAAGCGGTCCGGGCGCTGCGGGCGCGGCTGGAGGACGGGGCGCCACATGTTGAACGGATCGCCCTCGGCCCCTCGCGCGGGCAATGCTGCGGCGGCGCGGTGGTGCTGGTCAGCGAGGTGTTCGACGCGCGCGCGCTGCTGCACATTGACGGCGCGGGCCCCGAATATGCGCGCCGCTGCGCGGGCGAGGCTGCCAAGCCGCTATCTGTTAAACGGACGCAGGCTTTGGCGCGCAGCGGGGTACAGCAGGCAGAGCTTGTCTTTGACGCGGGCTGGCTGTGCGAGCCGCTGCGCGCGCGCGCCGCGCCTGTGTGGGTTTACGGCGCGGGCCATGTGGGGCGGGCCATTGTGGAGGTGCTTGCCCCGCTTGGCGGGTTTGACCTCACTTGGGTCGATACCGCGCCGGAGCGCTTTACCCAGGATGTCCCGGGCGGCGTTACCGCCCTGCCCGCAACAGATATCGCGGCGGCAAGCGGCCTTGCCCCGGACGGGGCGCACCACCTGATTGTGACCTATTCCCACGCGCTTGATCTGGCCCTGTGCCACGCGCTTTTGGGGCGGCAGGCGGCGTCTATTGGCCTGATCGGGTCGGCCGTCAAATGGGCGCGGTTTCGCAAGCGGCTGGCGGCGCTGGGCCATGACCCCGCCCAACTGGCGCGCATCACCTGCCCGATCGGCGATCCAAGGCTCGGAAAGGAGCCGCAGGCTATTGCTCTGGGCGTGGCTTGCGCGCTAGTTTTGGCGCTGCGGGCTGAGGGGGCCAGCTTGGAGAAGGGTCAGGCCACAGCATGAGCGCAGTTCTAGAGCTTGCCGGGCTGACCAAGGCCTATCCCGGTGTCATTGCCAATGACGATGTGTCGCTGAGCATTCAACCCGGCGAGGTCCATGCGCTTCTGGGGGAGAATGGCGCGGGCAAATCAACCCTCGTGAAGATGATCTACGGGCTGGTGAAACCGGATGCGGGCCAGATGCGGTTTCTGGGTCAGCCTTTCGCGCCCGCCGAGCCACGGGCGGCGCGGGCTGCGGGCGTGGCGATGGTGTTTCAGCATTTCAGCCTGTTCGAGGCGCTGGATGTGGCCGAAAACATCGCGCTTGGCATGGAGGACCCGCCCCGGATGCGCGATCTGGCGGCGCGGATTACGCAAGTGTCAAACGCCTATGGGCTGCCGCTGGACCCGTCACGGCTGGTGGGCGATCTGTCAGCGGGCGAGCGCCAGCGGGTCGAGATCATCCGCTGCCTGTTGCAAAACCCCAAGCTGCTGATCATGGACGAGCCAACCTCGGTGCTGACCCCGCAGGAGGTGGGCATTCTGTTTCAGACGCTGGAGAAGCTGCGCTCGGAGGGAACCTCGATCCTGTATATTTCGCATAAGCTGGAGGAGATCCGCACGCTCTGCGACGCCGCAACAATCCTGAGGCTGGGCAGGAATGTCGGCACGTGCGATCCACGGGTGGAAACGGCGCGGGCGATGGCGGAGATGATGGTGGGCGCGGTGCTGCATGTACCCGAACGCAAGCCGCATGAGACAACGCAGGTGGCGCTGGAATTGCGCGGGCTGTCAATGGCGGCGCCCTCGGCCTTTGGCACCTCGCTGAAAGAGGTGAGCCTGAGCGTGCATCGCGGCGAGATTCTGGGCATTGGCGGCGTGGCAGGCAATGGGCAGGACGAGCTGACCGGCGCCTTGTCGGGCGAGATGCAGGCCGCTGCGGGCCAGCTGTGGTTCGAGGGCCGCGATATCGGTGCTTTGGGGCCGAATGAGCGGCGCGCCCTTGGGGTGCTGGCCGCGCCCGAGGAACGGCTGGGCCATGCCGCAGCCCCCGATATGAGCCTGACGGAAAATGCCGTGCTGACGGCGGCAACCCGCAAATCGCTGACGCGGAAGGGCTTTGTGAACTGGCGCGCGGCGGAAGGGTTTACGAAAGAGGTGATCTCCCGGTTTGACGTACGCACGCCGGGGCCGCAGACGGCGGCGCGGGCGCTGTCGGGCGGCAATCTGCAGAAATATGTGATCGGCCGGGAGATCCTGCAGGACCCGGATGTTCTGGTGGTCAACCAGCCGACCTGGGGCGTGGATGCGGCCGCTGCTGCCGCGATCCGGCAGGCAATTCTGGATTTGGCGGCGGGCGGGGCCGCGATCATTGTGATCTCTCAGGATCTGGACGAGCTGATGGAGATCTCCGACCGGTTTGCCGCGCTCAATGAAGGCCGTCTGACCCCGCCGGTGCCTGCCGCCGGGCTGAGCGTGGAGCAGATTGGCCTGATGATGGGCGGCGCGCATGATCTGGAGGAGGTGCATGGGTAGAGGTCGGGATACAGGTATTTTTGAAGCAGTGATGGGGCTGGCGTGATCACATTGGAGAAACGCCCCGAGCCGTCCCGGTACTGGTCCTGGGCCACGCCGCCTTTGGCGGTGGTGCTGACGATGATTGCGGGCGGCGTGATGTTTGCCATGCTGGGCAAGGACCCGGTGGAGGCGATCCGCACGATTTTCTGGGACCCGATCCTGGGCGAGTTTGCCTTCTACTATCGCGGACAGCTGCTGGTCAAAGCCGGGCCGCTGATCCTGATCGCCATCGGGCTGTCGATGGGGTTTCGAGCAAATATCTGGAATATCGGCGCGGAGGGGCAATATATTATTGGCGCGATTTGCGGCGCGGCGGTGGGGCTGGCCTTCTACCCGTTTGCGAGCTTCATTGTCTTCCCGCTGATGGTGCTGGCCGGCGCATTGGGCGGTTTTCTCTGGGCGATGATCCCGGGCATTTTGCGGGTCAGGTTCAACACCAATGAAATTCTGGTCTCGCTCCTGCTGGTCTATGTGGCGGAGTTCATTCTGGCCTCGATGGCGCTGGGGGCGTTGAAGAACCCTGACGGTGCGGGGTTTCCGGGCTCGCGCAACTTTCGGAGCTACCCCAGTGGCCATAATGCCGAGCTGATCGCAGGCACCGGCACGCATTGGGGCGTGGTGGCGGCGCTGATTGCGGTGATCTTTGCCTATGTGCTGTTTGCCCGACACCAGATGGGGTTCCAGATCAAACTGGCAGGCCAGGCCCCGCGCGCGGCGCGGTTCGGGGGCGTGAACCCCACGCGGCTGATCCTGTTCTGCCTTGGCATGTCAGGCGCTTTGGCCGGGCTGGCGGGGCTGTTCGAGGTCTCGGGCCCCGCAGGTCAGGTGAGCATTGATTTCAACGTGGGCTACGGATTTACGGCGATCATCGTGGCGTTTCTGGGAAGGCTGCATCCGGTGGGCATCTTGCTGGCCGGGCTGCTTTTGGCGCTCACTTATATTGGCGGAGAGGCCGCGCAATCGTCACTGGGCCTGCCTGCGGCGGCCATTCAGGCGTTTCAGGGGATGTTGTTGTTCTTCTTGTTGGCAGTAGATGTGCTGACCAATTTCCGGGTGCGGTTTGGCAAGCGGGAGGTGGCGTGATGTTTAATGCGACGCCGGGCCCGGGCTTTTTCACAGGCCATCAGATTATGATGGGCTTCATGTCGGGCTTCTTTCTCGGGATGGTCGCGAATGCGATGCTTATGCTGGTCATGCCCGATACGTGGCATCCCAAGTATCACCCAGCGTTTTTGGTGCTTATATTCTGCATTTTTCTGATTTTCGTGGCGCATTTCACAATCAACGGTCATGTCCGACTAATTGGCGACAACACAAGGCTCAAAAAAACATATGGGCATATACCGTCTGAAATCCGTATCAAGTTTGTGAAAATATCCTTTTGGCCGCTATACGCGCTTGGGAGCGTGCTCGGGTTTTCGGCGCGAAACGAACTTTTCTTTTTGCCAAAGTAGCGAATTCTTATGGACCTAAGTGCAATCTCCCCCATCCTGCTCATCGCGTCCCTGATGGTGGCGGCGACGCCGATCATTCTGGCCGCTATTGGCGAGTTGGTGGTTGAAAAATCCGGCGTGCTGAACCTCGGCGTTGAGGGGATGATGATCACCGGGGCCGTGTGTGGGTTTGCGATTGCGGTGCAGACGGGCTCGCCTTTTGTGGGCTTTGTCGCGGCGGCCATAGGTGGCGCGGTTTTGTCGCTGCTTTTTGGCATCCTGACGCAATATTTTCTATCCAATCAGGTGGCCACCGGGCTTGGGCTGACGCTCTTTGGTCTCGGGCTCAGCTCGTTGATGGGTCAGGGCTATATCGGCATTCGTCCGCCCGCGACGCCAAAGCTGGAGATACCGCTTTTGTCGGATATTCCGGTCCTCGGCCCGGTGCTCTTTAACCATGACCTGATGGTCTACGTCGCCCTCGCGCTGGTGGTGGCGACATGGGCGGTGCTGACCTTCACCCGCGCGGGGCTGATCCTGCGCGCGGTGGGCGAGAACCACGACGCGGCCCACGCGCTGGGCTATAAGGTGGTGCGCGTGCGGCTGATGGCGATCACCTTTGGCGGGGCCTGCGCGGGGCTGGGCGGGGCTTATCTGAGCCTTGTGCGGGTGCCGCAATGGACGGAAGGCATGACCGCCGGCGCGGGCTGGATC
>CALFWN010000087.1 GCA_937928335.1 uncultured Litoreibacter sp.
ATATCGCTTGAAACAAATCTGAAAGCGCATCCCTTTGTCCCGCACCAAGTTACAGACTTTTCTCGACAGCAACCGGTTCCGCTACTCCATTTTAGGGGTCATCCTGTTCAACGCGATCCTGCTGGGCCTCGAAACCGTTCCGTCGGTGATGGAGGTGGCAGGACCGCTTATTCTTGCGCTCGACACGTTATGCCTTGGCATCTTCACCACCGAGATCCTGCTCAAGCTCTTCGCCTTTCGTTGGGCGTTTTTCAAAAGCGGCTGGAACCTCTTTGACTTCGTGATCGTCGGCATCTCCCTGATACCGGGCTCCGAAGGCCTGTCGGTGCTGCGCGCCTTGCGGGTGCTGCGCCTGTTGCGGGTTGTCTCTGTAGCACCCTCCCTCAAACGTGTGGTCGAGGGGCTGATCACCGCGCTGCCCGGCATGGGGTCGGTCTTCCTGCTGATGGCCCTGATCTTCTATATCGGCTCGGTCATGGCCACAAAGCTCTTTGGCGAAAGTTTCCCGCAATGGTTCGGCGATCTGGGCAATTCCGGCTATTCGCTGTTCCAGATCATGACGCTGGAAAGCTGGTCAATGGGCATCGTGCGCCCGGTGATGGAAGTCTACCCCTACGCATGGATGTTCTTCCTGCCCTTCATTCTGGTGACCACATTCGCCGTGGTGAACCTGCTGGTCGGCCTGATCGTGAACTCGATGCAGGACGCCCACCACGTCGAGGATAACGAGAAAACCGACGCCTATCGCGACGAGATCAAAGAGCGGCTGGACAATATCGAACGGATGCTGCGGGAGCGTTAGACCCTGACCTAAGCCCGCTTCGCGTCCAGATCGGCCACACCGAGCGTGTCGAGCACTTTGGCCACGATATCCGGCGCATTCATGGCGGCGGCGGCATACATGTCGGCAGGGCTGGCCTGATCGATGAAAATATCGGGCAACACCATAGAGCGGAACTTCAGCCCGCCATCAAACACCGCCTCATCAGACAAAAGCTGCGCCACATGGCTGCCGAAACCGCCCACCGCGCCTTCCTCGATGGTGATCAGCGCCTCGTGGCGCGCAGCCAGATCAAGGATCAGGTCACGGTCCAGCGGTTTGGCAAACCGGGCATCCGCAATCGTCGGGGTGATGCCTTTGGCCATCAGGGATTCAGAGGCCTCCAACACCTCTTTCAGCCGCGTGCCAAATGACAGGATCGCCACGCGGGCACCCTCCTGAATCATCCGGCCCTTGCCGATTTCAAGCGGGATGCCGGTTTCCGGCAGCTCGACACCCACGCCTTCGCCGCGCGGGAACCGAAACGCAATCGGCCCCTCGTCATATGCCGCCGCAGTGGCCACCATATGCACCAGCTCTGCCTCGTCGGCGGCGGCCATCACGACAATGCCCGGCAGGTTCGACAGATAGCCCACATCAAAGCTGCCCGCATGAGTGGCGCCATCCGCGCCCACCAGCCCGGCGCGGTCAATCGCGAAGCGCACCGGCAGGCGTTGCAGCGCCACGTCATGCACCACCTGATCATAGCCGCGTTGCAGAAAGGTCGAGTAAATCGCACAAAACGGTTTCATCCCACCCGCCGCAAGCCCTGCGGAAAAGGTCACGCCATGCTGCTCTGCAATGCCCACATCAAAGCAACGCGACGGGTAGCGCTCGTTGAACAGGTTCAGCCCGGTGCCATCCGGCATCGCTGCGGTAACGGCCACAATCTTGCTGTCGCGCTCGGCTTCGCTGATCAGCGATTTGGCAAAGACCGAGGTGTAGCTGGGCGCGTTTGACTTGGCCTTTTGCTGTTTGCCGGTCACAAGGTCGAACTTGCCCGTCGCATGGCCCCGGTCCATCGCGGCCTCGGCAGGCGCGTAGCCCTTGCCCTTCTTGGTGATCGCATGGATCAGGATCGGCCCGTTGGCCCGCACCTTCACGGTGCGCAGAACGGCCAGAAGCTGCTCCATGTCATGCCCGTCAATCGGGCCCACATAGGAAAAGCCCAGCTCCTCGAACATCGTGCCACCCACGGTCATGCCCTTGAGCATTTCCTTGGCACGGCGGGCACCTTCCTGAAATGGCGGCGGCAAAAGCGACACCGCGCCCTTGGCGGCGGCTTTGAACTCCTGAAAGGGCGCGCCCGCATAAAGCCGCGACAAGTAGGTCGACATGGCCCCCACCGGTGGCGCGATACTCATCTCATTGTCATTGAGGATCACGATCAGCCGCTTGCCCAGATGGCCCGCATTGTTCATCGCCTCATAGGCCATCCCCGCGCTCATCGAGCCGTCACCGATCACCGCGATACAGTCACCGATGCCATGCTCCGGCGCGCCACCCAGATCACGGGCCACCGCCATGCCCAGCGCGGCAGAAATAGAGGTCGAGCTATGCGCCGCCCCGAACGGGTCATAGGGCGATTCAGAGCGTTTGGTGAACCCCGACAACCCGTCCTTCATCCGCAAGGTGCGGATACGGTCACGCCGCCCGGTCAGAATTTTATGCGGATAGCACTGATGCGACACGTCCCAGATCAGCCGGTCACGCGGCGTGTCAAAGACCGCGTGCAGCGCCACCGTCAGCTCAACGACGCCCAGCCCGGCCCCAAGATGCCCGCCCGTCTCCGACACCGCCGAGATCGTCTCGGCCCGCAATTCCCCGGCCAGCTTCACCAGCTCTGCATCGCTCAGCACCTTCATATCGGCGGGCAGGTGCACATGGTCCAATGTCGGGGTGTCGGGTCTGTCGGTCATCTTTGCACCTTTCGCGCGGGCCTCAAGCGTCTCGTGAGATTACGAAACTGGCCGCAGCTTTCAAGTTCTCGGCGTCATCACCATAGGGCGACAACGCATCCCGGGCCTCCTCCACCAGCGCCCTGGCGCGGGCGCGGGCAGGCTCCATACCCAGAAGGGAGACAAATGTCGCCTTCCCGGCATCGGCATCTTTTTGCAGCCTCTTGCCAGCCTTGGCGGCGTCGCCCTCGATATCCATGATGTCGTCGGCAATCTGAAAGGCAAGCCCCAGAGCCTGGGCATAGCGCCGCAGGGGGCTCGGGTCTGCCCGCCCCATCAGCGCGCCCGCGCAGGCCGACCATTCGATCAGGGCGCCGGTCTTTCCGGCCTGCAACCGGGTGATCTGCTCCAGCGTCAGCGGGGTGACGGCGCTTTCCGCCTCGATATCCAGCGCCTGCCCCAGCACCATGCCCGCAGCCCCTGCCGCCTGCGCCATCGAGGTGATCAGCGCCACCCGCACATCCGCATCGCCCGTGCGGGCATCCGCCAGCACCTCAAAGGCCAGCGTCTGCAACGCGTCGCCTGTCAGAACGGCCACGGCCTCGTCCCATTTCACATGCACAGTGGGGTTGCCGCGCCGCAGGCCGTCATCATCCATGCAGGGCAGGTCGTCATGCACCAGCGAATAGGCATGGACCGCCTCGATCGCCGCCGCCGCGCGGTCGGCCTGCGCGGCTGGCACATTATGCAATCGGGCCCCCTCGATCACCAGAAATGCCCGCAGCCGCTTGCCGCCCTGACAGGTGTAGCGCATGGCCTCAGCCACGGTGCCGTCAAGGCCCGCCATCGCGTCATCAAGGGCTGTTTGAACTCTGGTCTGGGCGTCTTTCAGCGCTTGGCTGAACATCTACATGCCGTCAGCCGGGGTGGTGCCCACAGGGGTACTGCCATCCAGCTTGATCAGCGCGACCTTCTCTTCGGCCTCGCCCAGCTTCGCCTCGCAGCGCTTTTTCAGCTCCGCGCCGCGCTCATAGAGCTTGATCGAATCCTCAAGCGGCACATCGCCCCGCTCCAGCCGGTCGACAACGCCTTCCAGCTCGCTCAGCGCCTGCTCGAACGACATATCTTCTACTTTGGTGTCACTCATGCCGAGCCCCTTGCGATTAAAACCTCCAGATGCGCCTTGCTCGACGCGCTCAGCGCCTGCAAATCATATCCGCCCTCCAAAGTCGAGACGACCCGCCCCTCACAATGCCTCTCAGCGGCATCACATAGCTGCTCTGTCAGCCAGACGAAATCATCCTCAACCCAGTTCAACCCGGCCAGCGGGTCATCCGCATGGGCGTCAAACCCGGCAGAGATCAGGATCAGCTCAGGCTTGAAACCATCAAGCGCCGGAAGCACCACACGCTCATAGGTCTTGCGCATCACGTCACCGCGCGAGGCAGGCTCCAGTGGCACGTTCAGCACAGTGCCATGCGCGCCGCTTTCTTCAGGGCGCCCGCTGCCCGGCCAAAGCGGCATCTGGTGAGACGACACAAACAGCGCCCGCGCCTCGTTCCATAACAGATCCTGCGTGCCATTGCCGTGATGCACATCGAAATCCACCACCGCGACGCGGCTGAGCCCATGCCGGTCCAGCGCATGTTTGGCGGCAATCGCCACATTACCAAAAAGGCAGAACCCCATCTGTGTGGCGGTCTCTGCATGATGGCCGGGCGGGCGCATCGCGGCAAAGGCGTTCTGCGCCTCCCCGCCCAACACCATATCCACGGCCCGCGTCATTGCGCCAACACCCCGGAACGCCGCCGCAACCGAGCCTTTCGACATATGCGTATCCGCATCCAGCGCCACGCTGCCCTGCGCAGGCTCCGCCGCCTTGATCCGGTCAATATAATCTTGCGGATGCACCAGCAAAATATC
>CALFWN010000088.1 GCA_937928335.1 uncultured Litoreibacter sp.
CGGAGCTGGAAAGCCGTCGCGTATGGACGGGTGTAAAATGTGGCATCTGAAAGGGGCACAACATGAGAATTCTATTTGGGTTGGTTTTGGTGGTTGGCGTCGGCCTTGCCGGCTTCGCAGCCTACCTGGCGAAGAGCCGGATCGGCGAATATCAGGCCACTGTTGCGGCGCAGCAGGCTAAACTGGCCAGCACTGTCCCGCTGGAATCGGTCTTCGTGATGAAGCGCCGCATCGCCTATGGCGAGAAGCTGACCAAGGACGACGTCCAACTGATTGCCTGGCCCGAAAACGCCATTCCAGAAGGCGCGTTCCAACATGGCGAGTTTCTGAAGGGTGATCCGCTTTTTGCTGAAGACGGTACCTTGCGCACTGTGTTGCGGGTGATGGAAAAAGACGAAGCTATCCTGGCAGTCAAAGTGACCGAACCGGGCGAAGATGCCGGCGTGTCCTCGCGTCTGGCAAAAGGTATGCGTGCCTTCGCGCTGCGTGTTGATGTGTCCTCCGGCGTGTCGGGCTTCTTGCGCCCGGGCGATGTGGTGGACGTCTACTGGACTGGGCAGGCGCGTGGTCGCAATGTCACCACCCTGATCGAGACTCGCCTGCCATTGCTGGCTGTTGACCAGATTGCCGATGGCGACCGCAATGCGCCGACGATTGCGCGGACCGTAACCGTGGCGGCCTCCCCGCAGCGGGTTGCGGCTTTGGCGCAGGCGCAGTCAACCGGCCGTCTGACCCTGTCGCGTGGGGGCGCGGGTGACGATACCGAGCTGGCCGCCATCGAGGTGGATCAAAACGAATTGCTGGGCATCCAGGAGCGCGTTCAGGTTGAGCGCGAGGTGGAGGAAGTCTGTACCGTCAAGACGCGCCGCGGCGCCGAGGTGGTCGAGATGACAGTCCAATGCCCTGAATAGGCGAATGGCTTAACCAAAACTGACCAGACCTGACGGCTTCGCTTGGCTGACCCTTTGCCCTTGGGCGAGACGGGTGGCCGGACAGGACGGGCCCATACTCACAGATGATGCCGCGCCACCTCATATAGGTGTTGCGGCATTGTTTTTATACCAGTTCTGGTCATGTGTTGCCACAGGTCCACATAAAGGTTGGCCTCCAACCACCTGATTCTTGCAATAAAATCAGAAATCGCACATTGTCGCTTCAAATTGGGCATTAGACCCAATCCAATAGTGATTTGAGAGGCAGGTCACATGCAAATAAAGCAGATTATCCGTGCAGGGCTTATCGGCCTTGCCGTTACAACATTCACACCATTGACCAGCGTTGCTCAGAATTTGAGCATCACAAGCGGTACGACGGCGCGCAATCTTAGCGTGGCCATCAACCGTGCTGTGGTCGTCGAAAGCGACGTCCCCTTCGCGGAACTGTCGGTGGCGAACCCCGCCATCGCGGATATCGCAACCTTGTCGGACAGCACTATATATGTGCTGGGCAAATCACCGGGCCGCACCACGCTGACCCTGCTGGGCCCGGATGGTCGCCTGATCACCAATGTCGAGGTGCAGGTCGCCCCGGATATTGCTGAATTCAAAGAGCGCCTGCAGGAAATCCTGCCCGGCGAGAATATTGAAGTGCGCACCGCCAATGCGGGCCTTGTGCTCTCGGGCACGGTGTCGAGCATCCTGAAGCTTGACCGCGCGCTGGATCTGGCCGAGCGCTATGCGCCTGATGCGGTGTCCAACCTGATGACCGTTGGCGGCACGCAACAGGTGATGCTGAAAGTCCGGTTTGCGGAAATGTCGCGCTCGGTCTCGAAAGACCTGTCAGTCAGCCTTGGTTTCTCTGGCGTTACCGGCAACTTCGGCACCAATGCCGGCACCGGCAGCAACATCAACAATGGCACCACAACCGGCATTCTTGCCGGGCCAGGTCTGGCAGGCGCATCCGCTGCAGGCACCAGCAACGGTGCTCTGGCCATCGGCTTTGGCAGTGGCAGCCTGCAAGCCGCCGTGCTGATCGAAGCGCTTGAATCCAAAGGACTTGTACGCACTTTGGCCGAGCCAAATCTGACTGCCTTGTCCGGTCAGCAAGCTGAATTCCTGGCGGGCGGTGAAATTCCGATCCCGGTCTCCGACGAAGATGGCATCTCTATCAGCTACCGCCCCTTCGGTGTGGAGCTGGCCTTCACACCAACCGTGGTCGACGGGGATTTGATTAACCTCAACCTTGCGACTTCGGTATCGACGTTGGACACGACCAATGCGATCGTCACCGCCGGCATTGCGGTGCCATCGTTCAGCACACGGGCATCTTCGACCACCGTTGAGCTGCGCGACGGCGAAAGCTTCGCCATCGCGGGCCTGTTGCAAGACAACTTTGTTGACCTGGCGGGTCAAGTGCCGTGGTTGGGCGACGTGCCTGTCCTTGGATCACTGTTCCGCAGCGCCAACTACACCCGCAACCAGACCGAGTTGGTGGTGATTGTCACCGCCCATCTGGTCACCCCTCACCGCGGCGACAGCTTCGTGCTGCCCACCGACCGCATTCGCCCACCCACCGAGCGCGAGCTGTTCCTGAACGGCGATATCGCGAAATCTGTCCGCGGCTCACGCAACGGCACCGGGGAAGTTGCACGTCAAGACTTCTCAGGCTCTTATGGCTACGTTTTGGAGTAATATCAGATGCTTAGATCAACCAGCACCCTTGCCTTGATGGCAACTCTTTCCCTGACCTTGAGCGCCTGTGGCAGCTTCTATCGCGAAGCAGGTGCGGAAGTGGATGAGGGCGGCTTCGGCAACCCCACCATGACCAACACCCTGATCTCGACCGGAGAGCTGGCCGCCGTTGAAGGCCTTGCCCGCCGGTTCGAGGACGAGGTCAACAGCTCGATCACCTTCGCGTTCAACAGCGCGCAGCTGGACGGCGCCTCCAGGCAGGTTCTGCAACGCCAGGCCAGCTGGATCCGTCAGTTCCCCGACGTGCGCTTCCGGGTCTATGGGCACACTGATGCGGTCGGCTCCGACGCCTATAACAAGGCCCTCGGCCTGCGCCGCGCCAATGCAGCTGTTGCCTATTTGACGCAGCAAGGCATCAGCCGATCACGTCTTGAGGCGGTTGCCTCCTTCGGTGAGACGCGCCCTGTGGTCGCCACCCAAGGCCGCGAACGTCGCAACCGGCGCACCGTGACCGAAGTGACTGGTTTCACTGAGGATGCAGGCTCCGGTCTCGACGGGAAATTCGCCCGCGTGGTCTATGACACGCATGTCGAATCCGGGAACCGTGTGGCCTTTGACGAAGTGTCAGCCGGGGTTGCAAACTAAGCCTTCCGAAAATTCGAGCGACAAACCTCAGATTTTCGACATTTTGGCCGTAATCTCGCCCTTATTCCTAAGCATTGATTGTCTCGAGAATGCCGACAATTCCACCTCTTTGTGGAAATTTCGGTGAAACGAGACAATCAGCTGCCCTCTCAGTAACGCTTGCGAAAGCATACTAGGGTAGCCAAGCACCCGATCTTGAATTGGATTGGTGGGATATGAGCATGACGAGTAGCGCAGCATTGCAGCCGGACCATTCCCCGATCACGGCATGTACCGTGGCCCGGGACGTCCAGAATTTCGACCTGCTGATCGAAGACATGGAAACAGAGCTTGGCGAAGGATGGGGCGACCTGACCTTTGCTGACGCCAGCGCCTATCTCAGCCAGCCTGAGGCCTCGGCCCTGGAGTTTATCGCCATCGCTGTCGACAATGTGGACAACGAAGATGACGCCCTGCTGGGCACCATTGGCGACCTGATCACCCGCACCAAGGATATGGGCATCCGCGTTATTCTGATCGCGGACGAGCTGTCGCCTATCGCGCTGCACCAGCTGCTGAAGCTGGGTGCCGATGATTTTGTCCCCTACCCGCTTCCCGAAGGCGCGCTGCATGACGCGATTGAGCGCATCCGCGCCGCCGCCGCCAACCCTGCCTTGCTGGACCACGCCCATGAGGAGGCTGGCTCTGGCGTAAAGCTGCGCAGCGGCAAACCCGGCGACAAACAGGGCGTGATCATGCCCGTGCACGGCCTTGCGGGCGGTGTCGGCAGCTCGACCTTTGCGGTCAATCTGGCCTGGGAACTGGCAACCGTTGACAAGAAACGCAGCCCGAAGGTCTGCCTGCTTGATCTGGATTTCCAGTTCGGCTCCGCCTCTACCTATCTGGACCTGCCGCGCCGTGACGCCGTTTACGAGATGCTCTCGGATCTGGAAAACACAGATGACGACGCGTTCAAGCAGACGCTCCTGACCTTCAACGACAAGATCAGCGTGCTGACGGCCCCCGCCGATATTTTGCCGCTGGATCTGGTGAGTGCCGAAGATATCGAACGGCTGGTTACCCTGGCGCAGCGCAATTTCGACTTTGTGATCATCGACATGCCCACCACGCTGGTTCAATGGACCGAGGTTGTTCTTGGCATGAGCCAGGTCTATTTCGGGATGCTGGAACTGGACCTGCGGTCGGCGCAAAACACGCTGCGGCTGATCCGGGCGCTCAAGGCGGAGGACCTGCCGCATGAGAAAATCCGCTACGCGCTGAACCGCGCGCCGAAATTCACCGATATGGCGAGCAAGAGCCGCGCCAAACGCATGGCCGAGAGCCTTGATATCGACCTGAGCCTGCATTTGCCGGATGGCGGCAAACAGATTCCACAATCCTGCGACCACGGGCTGCCGATCTCTGAGACCGCTGCCAAAAACCCGTTGCGCCGCGAGATTTCCAAACTGGCGCAATCATTGATCGACATCGAGCATGTCGAAGCAACTGCATAGGGGAGCCATAGATGTTTTCGAGATATAAGAAGTCCGATCAAGCACCGGTCGCCAC
>CALFWN010000089.1 GCA_937928335.1 uncultured Litoreibacter sp.
TTTGTCTCGGGGCGCGAAAACGGCACCGGGCTGGGGCTGGCGCTGGTGTCGAAAATCGTCTCGGAACATGATGGCTGGATTGCTGTGTCCAGCGTGCCGGGGCGCACAGTGTTTCGCATATCCCTGCCTCTCGCCCCCAAACCTGTCGAGCCTGAGCGGCTTTCTGAGAAGGAGAATTAGATGGACGGCACAGTTCTGGTCGCCGATGACGACCGCACCATCCGCACGGTTTTGACCCAGGCGCTGACGCGGGCGGGGTGCAAGGTTCATGCGACCTCGTCGCTGACCACGCTGATGCGCTGGGTGGGCGAGGGGAAGGGCGATCTGGTGATCTCGGATGTGATGATGCCCGATGGCAACGGGATCGAGGCGCTGCCGGAGATTTTGCAGCTGCGGCCCGGCCTGCCGGTGATCGTGATCTCGGCGCAGAACACCATTACGACGGCCATCGCGGCCAATGAGGCGGAGGCCTATGACTACCTGCCCAAACCGTTTGACCTGCCGGATCTGATGAAGCGCGCCAACCGCGCGCTGGAGCGCAAACGCGTGATGGCGCGCGGGGTGGCGGCCCCGTCCGAGGCCGCACAGACTGGCGACGAGCTGCCGCTGATCGGGCGGACCCCGGCGATGCAGGCGCTTTACAAGCTGGTGGCGCAGGTGGTGAATACCGAGCTGGCGGTGATGATCACCGGCGAAAGCGGCACCGGCAAAAGCCTGATTGCCCGCGCGATCCATGATTTCTCGGACCGGCGCACATTGCCTTTTGTGACCGTGACCCCGAAGGATCTGGCCGATATTGACGGGCCTGCGGCGATTTTGAGCCGGGCCAAGGGCGGCTCCATCCTGTTTGACGAGGTGGGCGATTACGGCGAGGACGCGCAGGCGCGGCTGGTGCGGATGCTTGACAGCCTGACCGATGACGCGCCGCGGATCATGGCCACAAGCCAGCAATCACTGAATGACAAGCTGGACCGGGGCGAGATGCGGCAGGACCTGTTTTACCGGCTCTGCGGCGTGACGTTGAACATCCCGTCGCTGCGCGAGCGTGTCGATGATATCCCGCTTCTGTCGGATCATTTTCTGACCCGTGCGGAACGTGACGGCGCGCCGCATAAGGTGCTGAGCCGGGAGGCGCGCGAGATGATCCGCGCCTATAGCTGGCCCGGCAATGTGCGGCAGCTGGAAAACACCGTGCGCCGCCTGATTGTGACCTCGCAGGAACAAGAGATCGGCCACGGCGAAGTAGAGATGGTGCTGGGCAACCAGCCCGAGATCGAGCCGCTGATCGGCGGCGGCGACGCGGAGAAGCTGTCAGCCGCCGTGGCCAAGCATCTGCGGCGCTATTTCGATCTGCATGGCGGCGTGCTGCCGCCGCCGGGGCTCTATGGCCGTATCTTGCGGGAGGTGGAGCTGCCCTTGCTCGAAATTGCGCTGGATGCGACGGCCGGAAATCAGGCGAAATGCGCCGACCTTCTGGGCATCAACCGGAATACTTTGAGAAAAAAGGTGACGGATCTGGATATTCACGTGACACGGCGCCGCAAATTGATGTAAAAACGCCACAGTCACCGTGGCGAAAGGACAGCACTGTTGTTCAGAGATCACATCAATAAAGAGTGGCAAGTGGTGGAAAGCAGATGAAAAGCAGTGCAGGGCTCGCGTCCTGGGACAGGCTGAATCAGTTAAGAAAGAAGCGCAGATTCCGCAATCTGCTGACCCTTGGGCTGGTGGTTCTCGGGCCGTTTCTGGCTGTTGTCACCTATCTTGGCTTCGGGCCTTTCGAGCTGGACCCGACCTCGAAGGGCATCCGTTTCATCCTGCTGGCGGATCTGGTCTATGTGCTGGTCATTGCCGGGCTGGTCTTTCTGACCATTGCCAAGCTGATCGTGAAACGCCGGGAGGCGGCGGCGGGATCGCGGCTGCATTTGCGCCTGACGGGCGTGTTTACCCTGCTGGCGCTGGTGCCCACGGTGCTGGTTGCGATCTTTGCGGTGGTGACGCTGAATTTCGGGCTTGAGGGCTGGTTCTCGGACCGGGTGCGCAATGTGGTTGGCAGCTCTCTGGCTGCCGCGCAAGCCTATGAGGGCGAGCAGCGCAACACGCTGGCCGAAGACACGCGCAGGCTGGTGGGCTACTTGAGCGTCGCCCGGCAAGTCAATGTAAACATTGATGATAGAAGCCTTCCGGAGGTGCTGACACAGGCGCAGGAACAGGTGCAGCGGGGGCTGAAAGAGGCGTTTATCATTGACGGGACCGGGCAGCTGATGGCGCGGGGCGCGCGCAGCTATCTGTTCGATTTTGAGACACCCGGCGAGGAGACCCTGGCCGCCGCGCGGGCGGGGGAGCTGAAGATTGTCGAGGATTGGGTCAATAACGAGTTTCGGGCGCTGATGGCGGTGCCGGGCTTTGTGGACCGCTACCTCTATGTGTCGCGCACGGTGGATGGCGAGATCCTCGCGCTGCTGGATGACACCCAGCAAAATGTGCGGCTCTATGAGCAGCTTGAGGCGGACCGGGGGCGGCTGCTGTTTGAGTTCGGTTTGTTATATCTGGGCTTTGCGCTGATCCTGATCCTGGCCGCGATGTGGCTGGGGCTGTGGTTTGCCGAACGGCTGGCCCGGCCTGTGGGACGTCTGGCGCAGGCGGCACAGAAAGTGGGGGCGGGTGATCTGGACGCGCAGGTGGTGCCGGCTGACAGCGGTGACGAGATCGAGCTTTTGGGCAATCTTTTCAACCAGATGACGCATCAACTTAAAGGACAACGCGCGACGCTTCTGGAAAACACCGCGCAGATCGAGCGACGCAGGCGGCTGTTCGATTCGGTGCTGTCCTCGGTCACGGCGGGCGTTATCGGGCTGGATGCGGCGGGGCAGGTCACGATCCTGAACCGCTCGGCCCGGCGGATGCTGGATCTGGGCGAGGATGATCATACCGGCAAGCAATTTGGCGACGTCGCCCCGGAATTCGTGGCGCTGATGGAGCGTTTGGAAGAGACCCGCACCGAGACCGCGCAGATGGAGATCAAGGTGACGCGCCGCGGCCAGCTGGAAAGCCTGCTGGTGCGTGTGGCGACCCGGATGGGGCAGGACGGTGTGCCGGAAGGGTTCGTGGTGGCGTTTGACGACGTGACCGATCTGGTCTCGGCGCAGAAAATGGCCGCCTGGGGCGACGTGGCGCGGCGCATTGCGCATGAGATCAAGAACCCGCTCACACCGATTCAGCTGGCGGCAGAGCGGCTGAAACGCAAATTCACCCCGCTGGCGGGCGACGAGCTGGACGCTTTGGAGCAATATACCGATGTGATCGTGCGCAAGACCGGCGATTTGCGGCGCATTGTGGATGAGTTCTCGAAATTCGCGCGGATGCCCGAGCCGGAGATGCGCAAGGCGGATCTGATGGATCTGGTGCGCGACGCGGTGCTGTTGCAGCGCGCGGGCCAGCCGGAGGTGGAGATCACGCTGGAGGCCTCGGACGCGCATCTGGAGACCGAGCTGGACCAGACCATGATCGGACAGGCACTGACCAACCTGATCAAGAACGCAGGAGAAGCCATTGAATGTTATCGTGAAAAAGGCGCGCCAGACGGGTTCAGACCACAGATACGCGTGGTGGTCGAGAACCGGGGCGAAACCGCGCTGCTGACCATTTGTGACAACGGGATCGGGCTGCCCGAAGACCGCGCCCGCCTGTTTGAGCCTTACGTAACCACCCGCGACGAGGGCACCGGCCTTGGCCTGCCGATCGTGCGCAAAATTATTGAGGAGCATGGCGGCACCCTGTCGCTGAAAACCGCAGACCCGTTTGACGGAACCGACCACCGGGGCGCGCAAGCCGAGATCGTCTTGCCGCTTCTGGGGGACGTGTCCCGCAGCAAAACCGTGGCCCGAGCCGCGGAATAAGAAATCAAGAGGAGCAGACCCCATGAGTGACATTCTAATCGTTGACGACGAGCGCGACATCCGAGAGCTGATCTCGGATATTTTGAAGGACGAGGGGTTCAGCACCCGGCTGGCGGGCACCTCCGAGGAGTGTATGGAGGAGCTGAACAAGGAGCCTCCGGGGTTGATGATTTTGGACATCTGGCTGAAGGATTCCGCGATGGACGGGATCGATATCCTGAAACATGTCAAACGCGACACACCGGAAATTCCGGTGGTGATCATCTCGGGCCACGGCAATATCGAGATCGCGGTCGCAGCCATCAAACAGGGCGCCTATGACTTCATCGAGAAGCCTTTCAACATTGACCAGCTGATGGTGGTGATCACCCGCGCGATGGAGGCCTCGCGGCTGCGGGCGGAGAATGTGCAGCTGAAGCGTGGCGAGGTGGCCAATACCGAGATGATCGGCGAAAGTGCTGCCTTCCGCACGCTGCACAGCCAGCTGGACAAGGTGACCAATTCCAACGGGCGGGTGATGCTGACCGGGCCTGCGGGGGCGGGCAAGGACGTCGCGGCGCGCTATATCCACGCCAATTCCAACCGCGCCTCGGCTGCTTTTGTGACGGTGAACTGCGCCACGATGGAGCCCGACCGCATGGAGGATTTGCTGTTTGGCCGGGAGACGCCTGAACGCGGCGTGGAGCCGGGCCTGCTGGAGCAGGCGCATGGCGGCGTGGTGTTCTTTGACGAGGTGGCGGATATGCCGCTGGGCACGCAATCGAAGATTTTGCGGGTGCTGGTGGAGCAAAGTTTCCAGCGGGTTGGCGGCAATGACAAGGTGAAGGTGGATTTGCGGGTGATCTCGTCAACCAACAAGGATCTGGCCGAGGAAATCCGCGAAGGCCGGTTCCGCGAGGAGCTGTATCACCGGCTGAACGTGGTGCCGATCCATGTGCCAAGCCTTGAGGAACGCCGCGAGGACATCCCGTCGTTGGGGGAATTCTTTGTCGAGGCCTTCAACAAGGTACAGGGCCTGCCCTTGCGCAAGATTTCCGAGGACGCGGCCGCGCTGTTGCAGACCATGTCCTGGCCCGGCAACATCCGGCAGCTGAAAAACGTCATGGAGCGGGTGCTGATCCTGGGACCGGGCTCGGGCGAGATCGAGGCCAAGGAGCTGCCCGATCTGGAAGCGGGCGAAGAACAATCCGACGGGCTGAAAATCGGCGGCACGCTGGCGACATTGCCGCTGCGCGAGGCGCGTGAGCTGTTTGAGCGCGAATATCTGATGACGCAGATCAACCGCTTTGGCGGCAATATCTCGCGAACGGCGGCCTTTGTGGGCATGGAGCGCTCTGCGCTGCACCGCAAGCTGAAATCGCTGGGGGTTGTGACCTCGAACAAGGCCGGCGCCCGAATTGCCGAAGTGCAGGACGAGCTGGAAAACGCGGGGGAGTGAGGTGCCGGAGGCCTGCGTAGGCTTGGCCTGCGTGGGCTTTGTGGGTAGCTCTGTGACGAGCGGTCGATAGGGGGGCTTAGGGTCTAGCGCTGACGTTTCTTAGGGAGGCTTGGTAAAGCGGACCTTTGGGCAGAGGGCAGCGAAGGGTCAGAGAGAGCCCAAAGTGCTTGATGCTGCCCATTCAACGAATGGTCGGCTTTGTTTGCGGGCTTACAATTGGTGGATGCACTTTATCGACAAAATTGCCGCGTATCTTTAGCCTTGAAGCACAATGGTTTTAACTGCGACAAGATCATTAACGACAACAACGTCTCTTTAGACTAAGGGCATGAGCTACCGTTTTTCAGAGCTGAACACTGGTAAAATAGAACCCAAAAAGGTTTGAAGATGTTTGAATACGACAAAAACGCGAAGAAGATCACAAACACTGAGACTGGATCAAGCGCAACGCTGAAAAACTATGCGTTTGAAGATAAGATCGCCTACGAATACTACACATACGTCAGCTCGACCGAAACGATTGACTTCATAGTAGATATTGATCACGGCCACCACTACGCAAAGGCACTTGCAGAAAAAGAGATGGGTGGCCACGTTACGGCAGGCCAGTTAAAACAATTCCTTGCCCGCTGTTCGGAAATACTCGCGCAGGAAACCCCACTGCACTTCACGGTTTCCGAAATAAGCGACGTACATATGCCCCTATCATTGGAAACCGCAATGGATTTGATGGCACTCGTGATTGAATTCCACGCAGCGCACTACGAAGCCCCCCTTTGGCTGACGGCAGGGCTGAAGAATAAGGACCCTCGAGCGGATAGGCATCATGTCGCTCCGTTCCTTCTTATGGATCGGTATGCAGGCTTTTCGGAAAAACTAAATGGTAAGTGGTTCTGATAAGAAAGTGCCAAAGGGACGTCCAGTCCCGATGGTAATCTGCGTTTTGAGCGCGCTCCGCTGCAAAGAAAACCGGACCTCGGTGCAACCGCAGCGAAAGCTCGCGTTGTCCCGCGTAGCAGTATTTCCCAAAGCTGGGCGGGCACAAGACCGTGGGGTGGCGCTGTTACGGTTATTCGACAGCACTTTATCGCAGCCAAGCACATCTTCCGAATATGCGGTGCGCACAGGTTGCAAAGCGCCAGCCCGTCAAACCGTAGGTTTGCCTTTGACAAAACGGGACGGTCCCTCTCGGCGATTGCGAAGGGCAATCGCCTGTCGGTCGAGGCTCGCGCCAAGTCGGCGCCTTCGGCTTGCGCTCGCCAAGCTCCTTCGGCTTGAGTCCGGGCGGGGCAGCGCGGTGAAATATACCACAACACCAACAAACCCACCTCGCGGTAAGGCTTTTATCTTAGCACGGCTTGGGGCATAGAAGTCCAAACGGAGACGGGATGTAGCCGATGAAGGTCATTATCTGCGGCGCGGGGCAGGTGGGGTGGCAGATTGCCCGCCATTTGTCCGGCGAAAACAACAGCGTGACGGTGGTCGACAACAACCCCGATCTGGTGGCGCGCGCCACGGAGACGCTGGATGTGCAAGGCATCACCGGCAATGCCAGCTACCCCGATATTCTGGATGCCGCGGGCGCGCGGGACGCGGATATGATCATCGCGGCGACCTTCTCGGATGAGGTCAACATGGTGACCTGCCAGGTGGCGCATTCGGTGTTTTCGGTGCCGCGCAAGATCGCGCGGCTCAGGGCGCAATCCTATCTGACGGCGATCTACTCGGATCTGTATCGCCGCGACCATTTGCCGATCGACGTGGTGATCTCGCCCGAGCGGGAGGTGGCGGAGGCCGCGCTGCGCCGACTGGCCAGCCCCGCCGCCTTTGACACGGAGAGTTTTCTGGGCGACAGAGTGCAGCTTCTGGGCATACGGCTGGCCGAGGATTGCCCGGTGCTGAACACCCCGCTGCGCCAGCTGACGGATCTGTTTTCCACCCTGCGCGCCACGGTGGTTGGCGTGCGGCGCAAGCGCCATCTGATTGCGCCCAACGCGGGCGACCAGCTATTTGCCGATGACGAGGTCTATCTGGCCACCCATACCGACGATGTGGCCCGCACACTGGAGATTTTCGGCAAGGCGCAGAAGAAACAGGAGCGGGTGGTCATTCTGGGCGGCGGCAATGTGGGGCTGGCCGTGGCGCGTGCGCTGGAGGCCCGCACCGAGCGTATCCGCGCCAAGGTGATCGAGAAAAGCCGCCGCTGCGCGGAGCTGGCCGCCGACGCGCTGGAGCGCACGATTGTTCTCAATGGCGACGGGCTGAATGCGGAGCTGCTGCATGAGGCC
>CALFWN010000090.1 GCA_937928335.1 uncultured Litoreibacter sp.
CGGCGCTGATGACGAAGAAGTGAATGAGGCGCCCCTCGCCCCTCCCGCGCAGGCGGAGGCCGCACAAACAAGAAAAACCACCGACCCGGACGCGCTGAGTGTGATCCGCGAAGAGGTACAAAACGAGCTGCGCCACCGGGAAGCCGAGACAACCGGGATCGAGACGCAGACAGAGCTTGGCCTCGATCAGGGCAGCTTCGCCCCCACTCCGCCGCCGCCCGGCATCCGCCCTGACGAGGCGTCGCAATCGGCGCAGGAGGAATCTGCAAAAGCAGAAGCCACCATCGCCGGTCTGGCGCCTGCGCGAAGACGCCCAGACAGCGTCAAAAGCGAGCTGCTCCCCGATATCGAAGAGATCAACTCGACCCTCGCCTCCGCCCCTGATCCTGTCTATGACGAGGACGGCAACCTTGAGGACAATGTCACGACCTCGGGTGGTCGCCGCGGGTTCCGGCTTGGCTTTGGGCTGATGTTGCTGCTTACCGCGCTGATCTTGCTGTTTTACGCCTACGCCCCGGCGCTAATCGAACGGTTCCCGGAATTCGAGGCACAAATTACGAGCGTGGTCGGCATCATCGACATGCTGCGTCTTGCGCTTGAGAATGCCGCCCAGGGGCTTCTGGCACTGCTCGACAACCTGCTTGAAGGCTTCAGCAGCTAACGCAGCTTCCTAAAATTTTCCTAGAATTGGTCGAGCAGCCGCTCAAGATAGTCGCGCTCAAGCTCGGGCCGTTCCCGCTCGCCGGACCGGCGGCGGATCTCGTCCAGAAGCTCGCGGGAGCGGCGCTGCGCGAACTCCCCGCCCAGCATGTTTTCATCCGTCGCGGATTGCCCGTCCAGACCTTGCTCACGGCCCAGCGGGTCGCGGCTTTGGTTGCTGGCCTGCCCTTGCTGCTCGCCCTGTTGCCCGCCTTCCTGACGGTTCTCGGCCAGTGCTTCGCCCAGATTTCGTAGCCCGTCGCGCAGGGCGTCCATCGCCTCGGACTGCGCGCCCAGAGCCTCTGCGGTCTCGTCATTGCGCAGCGCATCCTCGGCCCGGTCCATCGCCTCGCCTGCACGGTCCAGCGCCTCGCGGGCCGCGTCGCCAGCCTCGGTGCCAGCGCCGGGCAATGGCCCTGCGCGTTGCCGGTCCAGCTCGTTGCGCAGCCGTTCCTGACGGTCCGCAAGCGAGCCGCCCTCATCGCCCGGCTCACCGTCATCACCGCGCCCTTGCTGGTTCTCGCCCTGACGGCTTTCGCCGCCTTCGCCCTGCTCTTCCCCGGGGCGGCCTTGACCGCCCTGACCTTCATGGTTCTGGCCCCGGCCCTGCCCGCCATTGCGGCCTTCATTGCCTTCGCTTTCGCCCGCCTGCGCGCCCGGATTGAACTGTTCCTGCAAGTCGCGGAACGCCTCGTCGCTCAGGCCCTGCTGGTCGCGCAGCGTGTCTTGCAGCCCTTCAATGGCCTGCTCGCCTTCGCCCTGACCCGGCTGGCTTTGCTGGCCTTGGGTGACCTGCATATTCTCCATCATCTCCATCAGCTGTTGCAGCAGCTCGGCGGCTTCCTCGTTGCGGCCCTCCTGCATCAGCCGTTCAATCTCGTCGAGCATCTCCTGCAGCTGGTCCTGCGTGATCTGCTGACCCTCGCCCTGCTGTTGCTGCTGCTCGCCCCCCTCCTGCGGGTTCTGCGCCAGCTGTTCCATATACTCGCGCATTGCCTCTTGCAGCTCTTGCATCAGCTCGGAGATCTCTTCATCCGAGGCACCGTCTTCCATCGCCTGTTCCAGCCGTTGCTGGGCGCGCTGCAACCGCTCCAGAGCATCCGACAGCCGCCCGTCTTCCAACAGGTTTGCCGCCACCCATAAAAGCGCCGCGATCTCGTCGCGCTTTTCCTCGGACAGGCCGTAGCGGGCATGGATCTCCAGCCGCTCCAGCGCGCGCCTGATCGTCAGGTAAGCCTGCTGGTTGGGGAAGGTCTCTTGCGTGTCATGGGTGATCGCGCGCAAAATCTGGCTGACCCGCGCGGCGTTTTCGCGCGACCACAAAATGTCGCGCCGCTGCTCCACAATCGCCGAGGCAATCGGCTGGAAAAAGCTGCGCCCTGGCAGGGTCGCGTCGATCACCTCATCCTCGCTGTCCTGCCCCGTGGCGTCCAGCACATCCAGCGTGAAGCGCACATTCAGCCCCGCCCAGGGGTGCTCCGCCATGTTCTCGATCAGCAGCTCCGAGAAATCATCCCGCTGCCCGGTGAAAGGCATCGGCAAGTCCAGCACCAGCGCGGCACGCGCCTCAGGCGCGACGCTCAACCCGTAGCGGCGGTCAATGGCGGCCAGATCCAGCGTGATGGTCGAGGTGCCGGACTCGACCGCATAATCGTCAGAGGCGCTGAAGGGCAGCTTCATCTCGCCATCCGCGCCCCGCTCAATCACGCCATCAAACCACACTTTCGGGCGCTGGTCGGCCCGCGCGCTGATCGCCCAGACCTGTTCTTCAATGCTCAAAACCCCGTCTTGCGCCACGTCAATGGTAAAGGCCGATTGCGGCTCCTGCGGGGCCGGCTGGCCCGACAGGGTTTCCGCCCAGGCGATGCTGCCCAGCTGGCCGTAAAGCCGCATGGTGATCTGGCTGCCCACCGGCACTTCAAATTCCTCGGCCCGCACGTCATTGAGGTATATCGTCGGCAACCCGGTATAGGCCGGGGGTTCCACCCAGGCCTCCCAGCTTGGGCCCGCAATCACCGCCTCGCCCGGCGTGCCCGGCAAGACCCCTTCAGGGGCCCCCAGCCGCCAGATCGAGCCGAACATCACCGCAATTCCGAAAAACAGCAGCGCCGCGTAACGCAGGGCAAACGGGTCACGGTCGGCCACTTTCAGGTCCGGCTCCACCGGCTTGGCGCCCTGCAAGACCCGCCTGGTGCGCGCGATATGCGCCTCCCAGACGCTGCGCGAGGCGTCGTCATCCGCGCCAATCGCCATATCGTCAAAAGTCGCCGTCAAAGGCCGTCCGGGCATGGAGCGGTCGAGCCGGTCAATCGCATCCGCCGCGCTGACCCAGCGGAAATGGCGCAAAGCATACCAGATGGCGCCGCCAAACCCTGCCAGAAACACCAAAGCGCCCAGCCAGAAGCCTTCCACGCCGATGGTCATATGCCAGCCAAAGGCCAGCACCACGAACAGCGCCAGCGTGACGCTCCACAAGGGCCACAGCCCGCGCACCGCCTGCTCGGCCAACATGCCGAACCGCGTCAGCCCCAACGGGCGGCGCAGCGCGTGCAATTCGATCTGGCGGTCATGTTCGTTCAACGCGAAACCTCAAGCGCTGCGGCACGCCATAGCGCTACAGCCACGGGGGGATGGTATCTCGATTTATCATCTCGTCAAAGGTGGGTCGGGGGCGGATGACGGCGAATTGATCCCCCCGCACCAAAACCTCGGGAATAAGCGGCCGGGAGTTATACTCCGACGACATCACCGCGCCATAGGCCCCGGCAGAGCGGAATGCGACCAGCTCCCCCGGCCCCATATCCGCCATAACCCGTTGTTTTGTAAACGTATCTCCGCTTTCGCAAACTGGCCCAACCACGTCATATGTGGCCGGCTCTGCGCCCGGAGCAGGCTCGCTCAGCGGGATGATGTCGTGATATGCGCCATACATTGCCGGTCGGATCAAATCATTCATCGCGGCGTCCAAAATCAGGAAATTCCGGTCCTCACCCGATTTGACGTAAATCACCTTCGAGACCAGCACGCCGGCATTGCCCGCGATCAGGCGTCCCGGCTCAATCTCGATCTCGCAGCTCAGATGGCCCACCTCCTCGCGCACCACCTGTCCAAAGTCGCGCGGCAAGGGCGGGTCCGCGTTGGAGCGCTCATAGGGAATGCCAAGCCCGCCGCCCAGATCAAGCCGCGAAATCTCATGCCCCTCGGCGCGTAAAACCTCCGTCAGCTCCGCCACTTTGCGAAAGGCCAGCCGGAACGGCTCCAGATCCACCATCTGGCTGCCGATATGCACGTCAATGCCGATCACTTTCAGCCCCGGCAGGGCCGCAGCCTGTGCGTATACGTCAACCGCCCGCGAAATCGGGATGCCGAACTTGTCGCCTTTCTTGCCCGTCGAAATCTTCTCATGCGTCTTGGCGTCCACATCGGGGTTCACCCGGATGGTCACTGGCACCTCTGCCCCCAGCGACACCGCCACCGCAGACAGCAAAACCATCTCCGGCTCGCTCTCGATATTGAACTGCCGGATGCCGCCTGAAATGGCCAGACGCATCTCATCCTCGGTCTTGCCGACGCCCGAGAACACGATCCGCTCCCCCGGTACGCCCGCCGCCCGCGCCCGCCGGTATTCCCCGCCCGAGACCACATCCATCCCCGCACCCAGATCCCCCAGCAGTTTCAGCACCGCCTGATTGGAATTGGCCTTCATCGCGTAGCAGACCAGATGCTCCATCCCGGCCAAAGCCTCGTCAAACAGGTTGAAATGCCGGGTCAGCGTGGCGGCGGAATAGCAGTAAAACGGCGTGCCCACCTGCGCCGCGATATCGCGCAAGGAGACGTCCTCGGCGAACAGCTCGCCGTCTTGATACAGAAAATGGTCCATTCAGGTTACCGGCCTTGTGCGAAGGAAAAGATACAGCGGCAACCCGCAGCTGACGCCGATGCAAAATGTCGCGGGGATCGCGATCAGGGCCAGCCAGTTCTTGCGGGTATAGACCTCGGCCATGATCCAGACGCTCAGCGCCACGGCGGCGATGGTCAGATCCCACACCAGACCGCTGGTTGCCGCATTGGCGTGCCAGGCCTCCACCATACCCGTCAGCGAATAGCCGTTCTCATTGAACCAGGCGATAAACCAGCTCATCGGGTGGATCGCCCCCCATATGGCGAGGGCGACGTAAATCATGCGTAAAATCGCCATATTTCATGTGTCCAATAGGTTAACCGTGCTCGCGCATCCCTTAGCGGATATAACAACACACTGAAACCCGGCAATGGGGCGAAATGCGTGAAGACACGGATATGAGACGCGCAGTTATGACAGGTTACGGAGCTC
>CALFWN010000091.1 GCA_937928335.1 uncultured Litoreibacter sp.
GTGCCGTCGCGGGAATTCTTGTAGCGATGCAGCAAAGCCACCCCCAGAAAAACCCGGCCCGGATGGTCAAGGCCACCCAGATTTGCGCGGGTCGCATTATCAAAACAGACCTCGGCGCGGTAGTCGGGATGGGCGCGCCAGCTGACGTCGTGCAACAGGCAGGCGGCGCGGATGAGGCGGGCGCGCTCGTAGGAGAGTTTGCTGCCGAAGATCGGCTCGATGAATTTGTGCAGCTGACGGCCAAAGCCGGGAACCCTTGCGTTCTTGGCTTCATCCCAGCGGCAGGCTTCGATCAGGGGGTCGCGGCGCTTGAGTTCAAAGGGCATTTGCTCGTAAAGCAGGCCTTCGCGGATGCCGTAGCTTGAGGTTGCGAGCGCCTTGGGTTTGAACCTCTGGATCAGGGATTTCAGCACTTGCGCGGCAATCGGGACCAGCCGCATCCGGGCCTCGGAATTGCCGGTGATTGCGCGAAGCTCGTCGATGGATTTGCCACGAATCCACTTCACGGTTTGCAGAACGGATTTTGGCGTCATCCGGTATTCATGCAATACTTTCAATGGGTAACCGCGTCTCTCCATGTCCAGCCGGGCGAGTGCGCGCCATGAGCCTCCGACCAGATAGATGGTCTTGTAAGTGCCACTGACCTCGTCGCGCAGGCCGTGCATTGTGGTGTCGATGACCTTCTTGCGCGCCTCATAGCCGCCCTTCAAACCCATCAGTTTCAAAGGCCCCAATTCGGAGGAGACGCGGTGGCCGACGACGCCGTCGCTGATCTCGGCCAGTTCCATTGAGGAGCCTCCAATATCGCACATCAAACCTTCGGCTTCGGGCCAGCCGAGGAACACGCCCTGGGCGGACAGGCGGGCTTCTTCATTGCCGGAGGCGACCCATAGGTTGAGGCCTGTTTCGCGTAAAACCTCGTCGCAAAACTCTTTGCCGTCTTCGGCGTCCCGGACCGCTGCTGTGGCAACGGCTGTGACAGGACTGACCTCTAAACTACTGCAAAGTAACGAAAATCTTTTCAGCGCAGACAGGGCGCGCGCGCGGCCTTCGACGGAAAGTCGGCCTGTCTGGCGCATATCTGCGCCCAGGCCTGCCATTATTTTCTCGTTGTAGAAATAGGCCGGAGAACGTGCCGCGCCGTCAAAAACCACCAGCCTGACGGAGTTCGAGCCGACATCGATCGTGCCGACCCGGCTGAGCGCTTTGGCCTTGGGATCATTGAATAAAGGACGCCCGAAGGGGCCGTATTCTTCGCCTTCTGGGGCGGGTGTACCGTCCATCGACATGGGTTGTGATCCCCCGAGATCCTTGTCTTGTCAGACCATGCAATTAGCGGGCGGGAATCGTCAATCAATCCTTAATGTTATCAGCGCCTCAAAAGGCCGAAATCCGAGTTTGGTACAAAATGGGGCAAAACTTTTGGGCCAAAAACCCAAAATGTACATTTTTTCCGAGCGGTTTTGTTTACCCCGGCTTAACCTTTGGCAGATCGTGTGGCCGTCAGTCGGTGGAGTGGGTCAGCTCGGGCACGTCACCGGCTCCGGCGGAGCCGC
Source organism: uncultured Litoreibacter sp. (assembly GCA_937928335.1). Taxonomy (GTDB): domain Bacteria; phylum Pseudomonadota; class Alphaproteobacteria; order Rhodobacterales; family Rhodobacteraceae; genus Litoreibacter. The sequence goes on from CALFWN010000091.1 coordinate 1,557, forward strand.
GACCCGAGAGCGAGGGGTTCTCCATGAAGAAGCGGTGGCAGTTGAAGACGTCGTCTTCATCGCCAAATTCCTGTCTTGCGTAGCTGCCATCGGGGCGCAGCACCCAGCTTTGGGAGGTGTCGGCCAGATTGGCGGCCATGATCTGGCTCATGACCTGAGCGTGGACGGTCTTGTTGGTGATCTCGACCAGCGTTTCGACCCGGCGGTTGAGGTTGCGGCCCATCCAGTCGGCGGAGGACATATAGACCCGCGCTTTTTTCGCGGGCAGCCCCTGCCCGTTTCCGAAACACACGATCCGGGAATGTTCGAGAAACCGGCCCACAATGGATTTCACGCGGATGTTTTCGCTCAGGCCTTTGATGCCCGGACGCAGGCCGCAGATGCCGCGAATGACAAGGCTGATTTTCACACCGGCCTGACTGGCAGCATAAAGCGCGTCAATGACGTCGGGCTCGATCAGGGAGTTCATCTTGGCCCAGATCTCTGCCGGTTTGCCGGCTTTGGCATGGGCGATCTCGGCCTTGATATTCTTGATCAGCGTGGATTTCAGCGTCAGTGGCGCGATGGCCAGATTTTCGAGACTGTCGGGCTGCGCGTAGCCGCCGACATAGTTGAAGACGCGGGTGGCGTCCCGGCCAAGGGCGGCGTCGCATGTAAACAGGCTGAGATCGGTGTAGAATTTCGCCGTGATCGGGTGGTAATTGCCGGTCCCGAAATGCGTATAGGTGACCAGCTTGCCGTTTTCGCGGCGTACGATGGCGCTGATTTTGGCGTGGGTCTTGTAGTTGATGAAGCCGTAGACCACATGCGCGCCCGCACGTTCCAGCTTGCGCGATTGGCGAATATTGGCGGCCTCGTCGAAACGGGCTTTCAGCTCGACCAAAGCGGTGACGGATTTGCCGTTTTCCGCCGCCTCGCAGAGCGCCGCCACAATCGGGCTTTCGTT
>CALFWN010000092.1 GCA_937928335.1 uncultured Litoreibacter sp.
ACCCAGTTCAACCCGGCCAGCGGGTCATCCGCATGGGCGTCAAACCCGGCAGAGATCAGGATCAGCTCCGGCTTGAAATCATCAAGCGCCGGAAGCACCACGCGCTCATAGGTCTTGCGCATCACGTCACCGCGCGAGGCAGGCTCCAGCGGCACGTTCAGCACATTATCATGCGCGCCGCTTTCTTCAGGGCGCCCACTGCCCGGCCAAAGCGGCATCTGGTGAGACGACACAAACAGCGCCCGCGCCTCGTTCCATAACAGATCCTGCGTGCCATTGCCGTGATGCACGTCGAAATCCACCACCGCGACGCGGCTGAGCCCATGCCGCTCCAGCGCATGTTTGGCGGCAATCGCCACATTGCCAAACAGGCAGAACCCCATCTGTGTGGCGGTCTCTGCATGATGGCCGGGCGGGCGCATCGCGGCAAAGGCGTTCTGCGCCTCCCCGCCCAACACCATATCAACGGCCCGCGTCATTGCGCCGACGCCCCGGAACGCTGCCGCAACCGAGCCTTTCGACATATGCGTATCCGCATCCAGCGCCACGCTGCCCTGCGCAGGCTCCGCCGCCTTGATCCGGTCAATATAATCTTGCGGATGCACCAGCAAAATATCGGCCTCTTGCCCCAGCGGGGCCTCGACCCGGACAAGCTGGTCGCTGTCAATTGTATCCAGTGCAGCATAGATGGCCATCAGCCGGTCCACACGCTCAGGATGCCCGTCAGGGGTCACATGTCCCAGACAATCGGGGTGGGTCAAAAGCGCGGTCACCATGCCATCACTGCTTCAAACATACGCAAACTCCACCCCCTCAATCGGGTGCCAGCATGTAGCCCGCGCCGCGCACGGTCTGCAAATAGCGAGGTTGTTTCGGATCTGCCTCGATCTTGCGACGCAACCGCGTGATCTGCACGTCAACGGCGCGCTCCTGCGCCTGACCTTTGTCACGGCCCAGATCTTCAACCAGCTTGGCCCGCGAGACCGGCTCCCCCACCCGGCCCGAAAAAATCCGCATCAGCGACACTTCCGTCGCGGTCAGCCGCACCATATCGTCACCCTGCCACATCTCGCCCCGGTCAATATCATAGCGAATATCGCCCAGATGGATCACCTTGGGCGCGTCGTTGATCTGCTCGGAATGCGGCACACGGCGCAAAATGGCATTGATCCGCAGCAGCAGTTCCTTTGGCTCGAAGGGTTTCGGCAGATAATCATCCGCCCCCGCCTCAAGCCCGGAAATCCGGTCAGAGGATTCGCCCTTGGCGGTCAACAGCAGGATCGGCGTGTTCTGCGTCTCCCGCAATTCGCGGGTGAAGGTGATCCCGTCATCGCCGGGCATCATCACATCCAGCACGATCATGTCGAAATCCAGCCCCTCCAGCAGCCGCCGCGCATGGTCCGCGTCGCGCGCTGCCGTGGTCCAGAACCCGTTGCGCGACAGGAATTGCTGCAACAGGCTGCGGATACGTTCATCATCATCAACGATCAACAAATGGGCGTCATTCTGTGACAGGTCAGCCATCAACCGCCCTCCTTCAACTGGTCAAAATGCGTACGCATCTTTGGATCCATAATCTGTTGCAACACCTGTTGGAACCCAGCAACCGCATCGGGCCCCGCTTCGCGGTAAGCCGCCCGCATTCGTTTGCGCTGCGCCTCGCCCAGAACTTTCTCCAACTCCTGACCTTCTTCAGTCAGGTTCAGATGCCGTTCCCTGCGGTCTTTGACACCCACTTTCGATTCGACCAACCCATCCTCGATCAAGGTCCGCAGCACCCGGTTCAGCGACTGTTTGGTCACGCCGAGTATATCAAGCAGGTTGTTGACCGTGGTGCCCGGCGTGCGATGGATGAAATGGATCGCACGGTGATGCGCCCGGCCATAGGATTTCTCGGCCAATATGCGGTCCGGGTCCGCCGTGAAGCCGCGATAGGCAAAAAACATCGCCTCGATCCCGCGCCGCAGCTGGTCATCGGTAAGGAAAAGCAGGGTCTCGCCGCTGGAGCGCGCAGCGCCCCCGATGGGTCCGCCCAAACTGCTGTCAGCCATATCTGCACCCCTCATTACCACCTGCTCCTGGTCACAGTTTATGTCAGCCTTGTTGACTTTCCAAGATGCGAATGATAGCGAATCCCAAGATTTGTGAAATATTATGTCCGAATTGGACCTGTTTCGCGCAACAATTGAAAAGTAAGAAAGAGGACAAGGCGATGGCTGGTGGCTATGATGATCGTGACGGCGTCATCTGGATGGATGGCAAACTTGTAAATTGGCGCGACGCCAACGTCCATATTCTGACGCATGGCATCCATTACGCCTCCTCCGTGTTCGAGGGCGAGCGGTGCTATAACGGCAAGATCTTCAAATCGCGCGAGCATTCGGAGCGTCTGCGCTTTTCCGGCAATGAGCTGGACATGCCGATCCCCTACACTGTCGACGAGATTGAGGCCGCCAAGGTTGCGGTTCTCGAGGCCAACAGCTTCACCGACGCATATGTGCGCGCCATCGCATGGCGCGGCGCGGGCGAGGATATGGGCGTCGCCTCCAATCGCAACCCGGTCCGCATGGCCGTGGCCGCCTGGGAATGGGGCAACTACTACGGTGACGCCAAGATGAAGGGGGCCAAGCTCGACATCTCAAAATGGAAACGCCCCTCGCCCGAAACCATCCCCTGCCACGCCAAGGCCGCGGGTCTCTACATGATCTGCACCATGTCCAAACATGCCGCAGAGGCAAAAGGCTGCTCCGACGCCATGATGTTCGACTATCGCGGCTACGTGGCCGAAGCCACCGGCGCCAACATTTTCTTCGTCAAGGACGGCGAGGTCCACACCCCCGACCCCGACGCCTTCCTCAACGGGTTGACCCGTCAGGCCGTCATCGGGATGCTGAAAGACCGCCAGATCAAGGTCCATGAGCGCCACATCATGCCCGAAGAGCTGGAAAGCTTCGAGCAATGCTGGCTCACCGGCACCGCCGCCGAGGTCACCCCCGTCGGCCAGATCGGAGACTACAATTTCGAAGTCGGCGCCCTGACCCGGGACATCTCCGAAGGGTATGAAAAGCTGGTGCGGAGCTAGTCAGTCCGGTTTTTCATGGCAACCCATGCGGCAAAAGCACGTCTGTCTTTTATGGGTGTCTTGGTGAACGCCTTTATCGCTACTTCAGCTGCAGCGATAGAGGCCAGGACATCCGCTTTCGTAAATTTCGCAAAAGGATCGTAGTCGGCTGAATGCCGATCCACCTGTAAATCTTGAAACAGATTTGCGAAATCTTCGATGTCCTTTGGGAACCGCGAAATAACGCCGGTATTTCTACACTGGTTCTTGGCATGTCTGTGCTCAATTGCGCGGTAGGCCTGCTTCCACGCCTGCAGGCTACGATCTGCTGTGCTCGTTCCGATTAAACAATCCGCACAATTGCGACAAATTGTATGGAACATTGCGTAATAGGCAGTGCTTACGGCCCGTTTTAGGTCAGCCTGACGAGGCCTTTTGGCAGTAGATCCTCTCGCAAGCCGTCGGGATGTCGAGATAAGATCAAGCGGCCGCAGGTGGCACCTCATGTTTCGAGGTAAAATTCAGAACAGGGAAACCGACATTGGCAAAATTATCCAATGGCTCTCGGAGATGCCGTGTTAAACCCTTGACCTTGGCTGGATCTAACCGATCATCCTCTGCTTCAAAAACAATCTGCACACGCAAGATAGGGTCGCCGTCGTGGTCAAGATCGCCTTCAAGTACGATTTCCGTCACTTCGGCAGGAGCCAGCTGTTTCTCAACAACTGACCTGATCGTCTCGGCAACTTTTTCGAGCTCATCATCCATCATAGTGGCATTAATCTAGGTACAAATTAACAAAATGTGAATCCCTTATTCACCCCTGCGGCGTCATCACCTTGCGGGCCTGCGCGCGTTCTTTGCCCAGCTGCCGCTCCCGCCAGATGATCAGCACGCCGGCCACCACGATCAGGGCGATGCCAAGCAGCATGACCAATGTAGGCACCTCGGCGAAGACGAAATAGCCGATGGCGATGGCCAGCAGGATGGAGGAATACTCGAACGGCGCCACCACGGAGGCATCGGCGTAGCGGTAGCTGGAGGTCAGGAAAATCTGGCCCACACCGCCCACCAACCCGGCCCCGATCAACACGGCCCATTCCGCAGCGCCCGGCATGACCCAGCCAAAGGGGATGGTAACCAGCGACAAGGTGGAGGCCGTCACCCCGAAATAGAACACGATCGCGGATGTGGGCTCCGTCGCGGTCAGCTTGCGCACGAACACATGGGCCAGCCCCGCCATCACGGCCGAGCCGAACGCCACCATCGCCCCGACCGCCAGGTAAGGGTCCAGCCCCGCCTCCCGAAATCCCGTTAACCGGGGCCACATGATCACCAGAACCCCCGCCATCCCGAGCGCCACGGCGGTCAGGCGAAACACGCGAACATGTTCGCCCAGAAACATCGCGGCAAAAATCACCACCAGCACGGGCTGCGCGTATTGAATGGCCTTCACCTCCGACAAGGGCAGCAGCCCCAGCGCCAGAAAGCCCAGCGTCATACCCATCGTCCCCACCAGCCCGCGCCATAAATGGCCGGTCGGGTTGTCGGTCTTCAGCCCGGTGCGCAGCTCGCCACGCAGGGTGATCCAGATGATGATAATGGGCAGGGCGCAGAAGGAGCGGAAGAACACGATCTGGCCGGTAGGCACCGTCTCGGCGGCGATCTTGACCATTGTGGCCATGATGATGAAACACACCACCGCGCCCAGTTTCGAAAATATCGCGAGAGGTATGTTTTGCTTCGGCATATCCATGTCGGGAACCCTAAGGCAGCTCTGGCTCAGGCACCATGCTCAGGGTCGTTAAACCGGCTTTCGCCAGACCCGTTACCCCGTCGCAGTCCCTGGTCACAGCCCCTAAAGGAACACGCGCTCAAACGCCCAATAGGCGCCGACAATGGCGATCAGGATGGACCCGCAGATAGAGACCGCGCGGAACATGATATCGGGGTCGCGGACCCGCATTTCCTCGTCCTCCAGATCCGCCATATGCGCCGCGCGCACACCAAGCCACAACAAAAGCGCAGCAAGCCCGATCACCGTCAGCTGACCCACCTCGACCCCGATATTGAAGCCGATCAACCCGGCCACAAAGCGACCCGGCGCCAGTCCGAACTCCCCCAGCACGGAGGCAAAGCCCAGACCATGCAGCAGGCCAAAGCCAAAAATAATGACAGGCCGCCACCACTTGATGCCCTTGGCAAAGATGTTCTCCACCGCGACATAGACAATCGAAAGCGCGATCAGCGGCTCAACGATGCTGGCGGAAATGGTGACGATTTGCAGGCTGGCCAGCGCAAGGGTGATGGTGTGGGCGATGGTGAACACCGTCACC
>CALFWN010000093.1 GCA_937928335.1 uncultured Litoreibacter sp.
GTGGCGGGGATCAGGGCGCAGGCGTTGGACATGTAGGAAAAGATCGACCCGTCCGAAAAGAAGCTCTTCGCGGTCACAAAGATCACCTTACATGCGGGCCTGCGGTAGCTGGCATAATCGGCCACCGCCATAGCGCTTCCCTTCCCCAGATCGAGGTTCAGGACCACAATATCAAAGGAGCCATCGCGCAACGCGTCGACCGCATCCGATTGCTCCGCAACCACGTCGACCAGCGCACCCAGCCTTGCAATATGGCTGCGCCAGATCCGACCGCGGTTGGGATCATTCTCTACAATGAGCACTTTCATAGAACGTCCGACCTCCATCAACGGTTATGGCCGGTACACTCCCCCTACTGAACAGCGCCAACTTGCGCCGTGAGTCTTAACAAAGAGTGAATCGCGGACCCGAAGCCGCATCTTGCGTTGCCTGCGAGAATGCTTTTGATGGGGCTTTCAGAGAGATTGACCACGCCAAGACAAGGATTGCCATGACCAGCTGGATCACCATTTGCGACACCTGCAAACGCGACGACTGGGCCGAGGGTGGCAGCGGCGTGACCAGCGGCGAGGAATTTGCCGCCTTGATCGAGCAGGCTGCCGAGGGGCGCAGCGACGTGCGCACGCGCCGCCATTCCTGCCTGATGGGCTGCAACCGCAGCTGCAATGTGGCGATCCAGGCGGAGGGCAAGCTGAACTACACGCTGGGCGCATTTGAACCCACCGCAGAGGCCGCTTTGGGCGTTGTCGAATATGCCGCCCTGCACGCCCAGAGCGAGACCGGCCAGGTGCCCTACAAGACATGGCCGCAGGCGGTGAAGGGGCATTTCGTGACCCGCCACCCGCCTTTGCCCGGCGATGAGTAACAGCCGCGATCATGGCGGCAGGCTGGACGCGGCCGTGGACCGTTTCGGCGGGCAGCGCTCTGACTGGCTGGACCTGTCGACCGGGATCAACCCGGTGCCCTACCCGGTGGGCGAGACCCGCGCGGAGGCGTGGACCGCCCTGCCCGACCAAGCCGCCCAGACACGGCTGATCGATGCCGCCCGCGCTTTTTGGAACGTGCCGGAGCAGGCAGAGATTGTGGCGGCGCCGGGTGCGTCGGCGTTGATTGCGCAGATGCCACGGGTATTTGACGGCTCCCGTGTTGCGATCCCCACGCCCACCTATAACGAACATGCCGCCGCATTTCGCGCCTGCGGCTGGGAGGTGAGCGAGAGCGCGGCGGATCTGCGCGTGCTGGTGCATCCCAACAACCCGGACGGGCGGCTTTGGGACGCCCCGACCGGGGCTTGCGTGATTGACGAGAGCTTTTGCGATGTGACCCCTGCCGCCAGCCATGTGGCGCGGGCGGGGCGTGACGGGCTTGTGGTGCTCAAGAGCTTCGGCAAATTCTGGGGGCTGGCCGGGCTAAGGCTGGGCTTTGCCGTGACCTCCTCCGCGATGGCAGAGCGGCTGCGTGACGGGCTGGGACCCTGGGCCGTGTCAGGGCCTGCCTTGGACATTGGCGCACGGGCTTTGGAAGACATCACCTGGGCGCGCGAAACCCGGGTGCGGCTAGCAGCGGATGCGGCCCGGCTGAATGCGCTGATGGCCAAGGCGGGCGCCGGGGTTGTGGGCGGCACGGATCTGTTCGGGCTTTATGACGTGGGCGACGCGGCGGCTTTTCAGGAGCGGCTGGCGCGGGCGCATATCTGGTCGCGCATCTTCCCTTACTCGGATCGCTGGGTGCGGCTTGGCCTGCCCGCGTCTGATGCCTGGCCCCGGCTTGAGGCGGCTTTGGCGTGACGCTGGCCCTTGCGATGATCCTGGACGCGGTGTTTGGCGAGCCGAAATGGCTTTGGGACCGCGCCCCGCATCCGGCGGTGATGATCGGGCGGGTGATCTCGTGGCTGGAAGAGCGGATGAATACCGGCAACCGGCGGGCGATGGGCGCGGTGATGGTGGCACTTTTGGTTGCAGGCGCGTGGGTTTTGGGCGGAGTTATTGCCGCCCTGCCCCTTGGCTGGCTTTGGCAGGTGCTGCTGGCCGCGATCCTTCTGGCGCAGCGCAGCCTCGTGGATCATGTGCGCGACGTGTCGCACGCATTGCAGGTCAGCCTTGCAGATGGCCGCCGCGCCGTGGCGCGGATCGTGGGACGGGACGTGTCAGACATGGATACCCCCGCCGTGGCGCGCTCTGCCATTGAAAGCGGGGCGGAGAATTTCAGCGACGGGGTCGTGGCCCCCGCCTTCTGGTTCGCGGTGGCCGGGCTGCCGGGGATGCTGGCCTATAAGGCCATCAACACCGCCGACAGCATGGTGGGCTACCGCACCGAGCGCTTTGAGGATTTCGGCTGGGCCGCGGCGCGGCTGGATGATCTGGTGAACTGGCTGCCCGCCCGGCTGAGCGCGATAATGATCCTGATAGCCTATGCGCGCCCGGACCTTTGGAGCTTGGTGCGACGCGACGCGCAGCTGCACCGCTCGCCCAATGCGGGATGGCCCGAGGCGGCGATGGCGGGCGTGCTGGACGTGGCACTGTCGGGGCCGCGCAGCTATGAGGGCGTGATGCAGGAATTTCCTTATGTGAACCCTGAGGGCGCGCGCGACATAGGCGCGCGCAAGATCGAGCAGGCGGCGGGCGTGTTATGGCGCGTCTGGGCGCTGGGGCTCGGGCTGGTGGTGATTGCGGCACTGGTATTGTGAGCACATGTATTTGGGCGGCGGAGTTGCGCCTGAATGTGACGCAAGGGAAATTGGCATTATTGAGAGCGCCGAATTCCGCATAACCTTTTGTCGAAACAAGCCCAATTAGGGTTACCATTCGACATCTGGCCAATAGCTGCGCTGTTGAGCCGCTATTTGACCCTCTTGGATCTATTATTTTTCGGGTATAAGGGGATAGGCTCACTTTAGTTGGGGAACTAAGCACAATGGCTAAGATCGATATCAAGGCACTCTCACTCAAAGAACTAAAAGCACTCAAGACCCGGGTTGAAAGAGCAATTGCAGCCCATGACAGAAAGCAAAAGGCCGAGGCGCTTGCCGTCGTGAAGGCCAAGGCAAAACAGATGGGTTTTTCCTTGTCGGAACTGACAGGTCAAGCTT
>CALFWN010000094.1 GCA_937928335.1 uncultured Litoreibacter sp.
TGGTCAGACCGACAACTCGACCTCCACGCCCAGCGGCGCCAGCGGTGATTTCGACGGTGACAGATGGCTGGCAAGCCTGGGCCTAGAGGGCCGTTGGGATCAGGCGGGCTACACGCTTCTGCCCGGCGTCGATGTGAGCTATGTGCGTGACGAGCAGGACGCCTATACCGACAGCGCGGCCGCATTGGTTGCGGAACAATCCGTCAGCTACACCGATGTCGCCCTCGGGATGGGCATCGAAGTGCCGCTGGACGGCGCGGCCTCGGGGTTCATCGTGACCGGCGGGGTTGCGGGCATCTGGTCCGACACGCGCCAATCTATTGGCGGCACCACGCTGGAGACCTTCAGCGACGGCGTGCGCGGACGGCTGGATCTTGGCTTCCGATACGATGGTGGCAAAAGCCTGCAATCCACAGCAAACGTATTTGTCGACGGCGTCGGCGATGGTGACGCAACCACGCTTGGCGCGACGCTCGGGGTGTTCATGGCGTTCTAGACGCCCCCAGCTGTCGCTCCCTTATGACCGCGCGCCACCCCCCCGCGCGGCAAATCTTATGTCAGATCTTCTGTTCCGGGCGTCGCTAGACCTTCACGCGCTCTGAGGTGGGGTCGTAGAAGGGTTTGGAGGACACTTCTGCCTTTACCCTGTGGCCCGCGACGTCGATCTCGTAGCTGTCGGCCAGCACATCTGCCAGCTTTTCACCCGGGCATTCAATATAACCCATGCCCATCGCAGCGCCCTCCGCGTGGCCATAGGCGCCGGAGGTCAGGTAGCCGGCCAGCGCGCCATTTCGGAACACCGGCTCCGCATGATACAAAAGCGGCTCCGGGTCGGTCAGCTTGAATTGCAGCAGCCGCATTTGCAGGCCCTCATCCTGCTTTTTCAGGATCGCGTCGCGGCCCATATACTCCGCCTTGTCCTTTTTCACCGCAAAGCCGAGGCCCGCCTCCATCACGTGATCCTCCGAGGTGATGTCATGGCCGAAATGGCGGAAGCCTTTTTCGATGCGGCAAGTATCCATCATGTGCATCCCGCAGAGCTTGAGCCCTATCTCTTCGCCCGCCACGTGCAGCGTCTCGAACACATGGCCGGCCATGTCGGCGGAGACATAGACCTCCCAGCCCAGCTCCCCCACATAGGTCACGCGGTGCACGCGGGCCAGCCCCATGCCGATCTCGACCTGCTGCGCGGTGCCAAACGGGTTGGTGTCGTTGGAGAAATCATCGGGGGAGACCGCCTCCAGCAATCTGCGGGCATTTGGTCCCATGACGGCCAGCACGCCTTCGGCGGCGGTGGTGTCGGTGAGGGTGACGTTGAATTCTTTCGCCCGCGCGATGCGCTCCATCCATGTCTGGTCGGCCAGCCTTGTGGCCGCGGGGGTGACGACAAGATAGTCAAACTCGCCAAGCCGGGTGACGGTCACATCCGCCTCGATCCCGGCGCGGGAGTTGAGGAATTGCGTGTAGACGATCTTGCCGTCAGGCACGGTATAATTGCCGCCGCCCACATAGTTCATGAAGGCCTCCGCGTCGCGGCCCTGCACCCGGATTTTGCCGAAAGAGGACATGTCATACATGCCGACATTCTGTCGGATGGCCATATGTTCCTCGCGCACATTGTCGAAGAAGCTCTGCCGCTGCCATGAGTATTCGTAGACCGGCTCCTGGTTGCCGCGTGCGAACCAGTTGGCGCGTTCCCAGCCCGCCAGCTCGCCCATCACCGCGCCACGTTCCAGCAGGTGGTGGTGAAACGGCGTCCGGCGCACGCCGCGCGCGGTTTTCTTTTGCAGATAGGGGAAGTGGTCGGCATAAAGCAGGCCCAGCGTTTCTTTGGAGCGCTCGAACAGGTAGGTCTTGTTGCCTTGGAACGGCTGCATCCGGCTGATATCGACATCGCCCAGATCGAAGGGCTTTTCGCCCGCCTCCATCCATTGCGCCAATGCCTGCCCCGCGCCGCCCGCCGATTGGATACCGATGGAGTTGAAGCCTGCGGCGACCCAGAAATTGTCCAGCTCAGGCGCGAGGCCCAGATGGTAGGCATCATCCGGCGTGAAGCTTTCCGGCCCGTTGAAGAAGGTGTGGATGCCCGCCTCTGCCAGCATCGGCAGACGTTCGACGGCGGCCTCCAGAATGGGTTCGAAATGGTCGAAATCCTCGGGCAGCTGGTCAAACTCGAAATCCCCGGGGATGTCGAGGGTCCACGGCTTGGCCACCGGCTCGAACGCGCCCAGCAGCATTTTGCCCGCGTCTTCCTTGTAATAGGCGCATTCATCCGGCACCCGCAGCACCGGCATCTGGGTCAGGCCGGGGATGCTTTCGGTCACGATGTAGAAATGCTCGCAGGCATGGAGCGGCACGTTGACGCCTGCCATACGCCCGACCGAATGGCCCCACATGCCGCCGCAATTGACCACGTGGTCTGCGGTGATCTGCCCGGTCTCGCCCTGTTTGTCCTGCCATGTCACGCCGGTCACCCGGCGGCCCTCTGTCTGGACCCCGGTGACCAGATGGCCCTCCAACACCCGCGCCCCGTTCTGGCGCGCGCCCTTGGCCAAAGCCTGCGCGATATTGGCCGGATCGCCCTGCCCGTCCAGCGGCAGATAGACCCCGCCCACCACGCCGTCGATATTGAGATGCTCGTAGCGCGCCTTGACCTCCTGCGGGGAGATCGGCTCTGCCTCCACCCCGAAGGAGCGAGCCATCGCGGCCTGGCGCATGATCTCTTCCTGACGCTCCTGCGTCAGCGCGACGGTGATCGAGCCGCAGCGTTTGAAGCCGGTCTCGACCCCGGTTTCCGCGGCCAGATCGCCGTAGAGCTCCTGGCTGTATTTCGCCAGCTTGGTCATGTTCTTGGTGGCGCGCAGCTGCGCAATGAGGCCTGCGGCGTGCCAAGTGGTGCCGGATGTCAGCTGCTTGCGTTCCAGCAGCACGACGTCTTTCCAGCCCTGCTTGGCCAGATGGTAGGCAACAGAGCAGCCGATAACGCCGCCGCCGATGATCACGACGCGGGCGGATGTGGGAAGGCTCATGGGTAGATCTCCGAAAACTTGGCTTTCCAAAGCGCGACCAGTTCCTCCTCGGTCGTGCCGGTGTCATAGAGGGGCGTCGTCAGGGGTTTGACCTCCGTGACGTCGATTTTCACGATCAGGTTCATGCGGTCGCACAGATCACCCCAGACCTCCCGGAACCGGGGGAAGAGCGCGTCGAATTCCCGTGTGTCGCGGCGCACCATTGCCCCTGTCCCGCGCAGCCGGGCGCCCTTGCGGGTGAAGCCATCCACGAAATTGACCTCGCATTCGGGGTTATGCGTCAGGTTGGTCACCGTCTGGGGCGAGCGGATTTCGCCAAAGGCAATGGTGGCGTCATCGACCACCAGAAAGGTGCCTTTGGGGCTGACAGAAGGCCTGCCGCCGGGCGTCACGGTGGCGATATGGCCCAGCCGCCAGCCGGTGATCAGGTCCTGGGTGTGCTGCGGGATCATGTGAACCTCCGTGCCAGCTCGGCGATATGGGCGGGGCCCACCTCGCAACAGCCGCCAATAAGCGTCGCGCCCTTCGCGGCCCAGTCCTCGGCGAATGTGGCATAGGCTTCGGGGGCAAGGTCGGTGCGGGCGCTCAGCACATCGACTGTCGCGCCGATATGATCAAAATCAGAGGTAATGCCGGTGAAGCCGTTGGCATATGCGCCAAGCGGCATAGACACGCCTGCAAGCTCGGGCAGGGCTTGGGTGACCGCCTCGGGCATTGAGCAATTGATCAGGACGGCGGCGGGTTTGTATTCACCCAGCAGAGGCAGGATGTCGCGCAGCGGCTCGCCGGAGCGCAGCTTTGTGCCGTCGGCATCGCTGACCGACAGGGCCAGCCAGACCGGCTTGCCGGTGACGCCCAGGCCCATCAACGCGCCCTTGGCCTGATCGACGGAGGCCATTGTCTCGGCAATATGAGCATCCACGAAAGGCGACTGAAACCGGGCCAGTTGCGCGTAGTCTTCGGCCGCGCGGTCGGACGGGGGGGCCAGATGCGGCTGGTAGGAGAACCCCATCGGCCCGACGGAGCCCAGAACCAACCCCGACCCATGCGCGTCGCGGGTATCGACCGCGATCTGGCAGGCCACCTCGGTCAGTTGCCGCAGGCTGTCGCCGATATTATGCGCCACCAGACGGTCAGGCAGGATGCCGTAGCTGTTGACGGTGGCGACCTGCGCGCCGGCGGCGAAGTAATCCGCATGTACCTCGCGCACCAGCTCGGGCGCTTCCAGAAGCGCCTGCGTGGCCCATAGCCCGGTGGCCCGGCCCATCCGGGCGACCAGCTCCTGACCCATGCCACCATCGAGAATGGTCACGCTCATGGCGCACCCCAAGCGCCGCGCAGCGGCGCCCCCTTTGGTGACATGCGCAGCATGGAAGGGAGGCGGGTGGGCCCGTCGCAGGCCAGGATCGCAGCGCTTGTCATGCGCGGATACGCGCGTTTTCGGGGTCCCAGAGCGGTGCGTCCTCCTGCACCACGGCGCGGCGGCGGGTGCCGAAGACATCCACCTCCAGCGCGGTGCCGGGGCTCAGCATATCGGCCCGGACCATGCCCAAAGCCACGCATTTGCCGGTGCGATAGCCCATCCCGCAGGAGGTCACCTCGCCCACGATCTCCGTGCCGCTATAGACCGGCGACATATAGGGCGCATCCGTGTCGCCCGCATCCATCACCATCGTCACAAAGCCCTTCTTGCGGCCCTGCTGCCGCTCCGCCAGCAAAGCGGCCTTGCCGGGGAAGTCCTGCGGCTTGTCAAATTTGATAAACCGGTCCAGCCCGCCTTCCAGCAGCGAATAATCCGTGCTCAGGTCGCCCTTCCACGCGCGGTAGCCCTTTTCCAGCCGCATCGAATTCAGCGCATACATGCCAAAGGGTCTGGCCCCCGCGCCGGTGATGGCATCCCAAACGGCAAGCGCGTCGTCCATAGCGGAATGGACCTCCCAGCCCAGCTCGCCTGCAAACGAGACGCGCAAGAGCACGCAATCCTTGCCTGCGACCGTGGCCTCCTGATAGGTCAGCCAGCCTTTGGACAGATCCGCGTCGCTGACAGCGGCCAGCACCTCGCGCGCCTTGGGGCCGGTGACCAGCTGGCATTCGTGGCGCGTGGTGCGGTCATGCACCTTGATGCCCTCGGGCGCGTGTTTGCGCAGAAACTCTGCGTCATGCCATTGCGCCAATGCGGCGGTGATCAGCCAGATCACATCATCGGATTTCGGGATCACCGACATCTCGGTCACGATCCGGCCACGGCTGTCGGCAAAATACGCCAGACCCACGCGGCCCACCGATGGCAGGCGCGACGCGCTCAGCCCGTCGATAAATTCCCTTGCGCCGGGCCCCTCGACAGACAGGCGGGTGAAGCCGGTGATCGGCAGGATGCCGCAGCCCTGCGTCACCGCCTCGACCTCCTCCTTGATGCGAGGCTGCCAGGGGCCGTTTCTGCCCCAGGTCTGCGTCGCCTCCTCGGATGTGTCATCGCCCGGTTTGGCGTACCAGTTGGCGCGCTCCCAGCCATTATAGGCCCCCATCTGCGCGCCAGATGCCAGCAAAGCATCGTGGTTCGGCGACAGTTTTTTGTCCCGGCCTGCGGGCCACTCGTGATAGGGGAAATGCATGGCGTATTCGTGGCCGTAGGTTTCCAGCGCCTTGGCGTGGCAAAAATCATGATCACAGTGATCGGTATATCGGCGCGGGTCCACGGCCCACATGTCAAGCTCAGTCTCGCTATGCATGATCCATTCCGACAGGACCTTGCCCGCACCACCCCCCTGGGCGATGCCGAAGGTAAAGCAGTGGCCCTCAAAGGCGTTCTTGACCCCCGGCATTGGGCCAAGCAACGGCAGGCCATCGGGCGCGTAAGGAATCGGGCCATTGATGTTGCGCCCCACCCCCGCGGTGCCAAGGATAGGCACACGGGCCATCGCGTCCTCGATATACCACTCCAGCCGCTCCAGATCGTCGGGGTAAAGCTGGAACGAAAAGTCCTCCGGCATCGGGTCTTCGGGCGTCACCCAATGGGCCTTGCAGTTGCGCTCATAGGGCCCAAGGTTCAGGCCGTTCTTGTCCTGCCGCAAATAATACGAGC
>CALFWN010000095.1 GCA_937928335.1 uncultured Litoreibacter sp.
GAAGCGCAGCCGGAAGGCCTGCAAAAGCGTCTCCGCATCCACCTGCGCGCCATAGCCAAACGCTCTGGCATGATGCGCAAACTGCGCGGGCTCAGCGGCGCGCGCCTTTGGCCAGACGGCCAGCCCGGCGCGGGCCAGACGGTGCCAGTCAAAGCGCTTGCCGGGGTCGATCTTGCGCCCCGGCGCCAGGTCAGAATGCGCGATGACCCGGTGCGCGGGGATCGCCCAGCGGGTTTTTATGCCCTGCAAAAGCAC
Source organism: uncultured Litoreibacter sp. (assembly GCA_937928335.1). GTDB lineage: Bacteria > Pseudomonadota > Alphaproteobacteria > Rhodobacterales > Rhodobacteraceae > Litoreibacter. The sequence goes on from CALFWN010000095.1 coordinate 256, forward strand.
TTCAAGCGCGTCCATTAAGCCGTTGGAAAACGGTGAGAACCCGTCATTGGACAGCTCAATCCCGATGGAATGGGAATTGACGTCATCAATCTCGCCCCATTGCCCGGCTCCGGCGTGCCAGGCGCGGTGCTCCTCGGCCACCAGTGACATCACGCAGCCATCCGGCGCGATCAGGTAATGCGCGGAGACCTCTGCCTCAGGGGTGCAGAGCCTGCGGCAGGCGGCCTCCGCGCTGGCCATTGCGGTGTAGTGAATGACGATGATGCTGGGCCGGGCGCCCGCCTTCCGCTCCCCGAAATTCGGGGAGGGATGGGTGAGCCCGCCCACCCTAGTTGCGCACCAGCTGCCGGTATTTGCCCGGGTTCCAGGAACAGGCGTAGCCGTCGCCGTCAGGGTCAAGTTTCAGCTTGTCCTTGTCAGGCCCGCCCGCCTTCAGAAACGCGTCCTGCGCCAGCTCGGAGGAGGCATAGCGCGCGCAGTTTTCGGCCAGCTTGCCCGCGCCAAAGGGCGAGCGGCTATAGACTTTCTGGCCCGGCGGGTGCTGCACCTGCAGCGCGAACTCGATGGGGGTGGGGGTGCCGCCGCTGGGCCGTTCAGGGACCGCGGTGGGTTGCACCACCTGATACTGCGCCGATTGCTGGGCGCGGCGCTGCGCATCCGAGGCAATGGTCTGGCGCGAGGAGACCGCGTCGAAATCCTGCTCATCCGATATCTCGGAGCTGTCGGGGTCCAGCGCCGCCGTTTGCACGCCGCCCGGCTGTATCGCGGCCACGGCGGCAGCCGCGGTCGCCTGTGCCTCTGTCTGGGCGCCGGGTGCACCGGGCACACCGGGCGCGCCCTGCTCGGCGGCCAGCGGCCCGGTCACAACGGGGGTGCCGCCGCGCAGTTGCTGGTTGCGGGCCGATTGGGCGGCCTGGTAGTCGTCATAGCTGCCGAAACCCACGCCGGCGGCGCTGTCAGGCACTTTCGGCGCGCAGGCCGCAAGGCCGGCTGCGGCAAGTAGAATCAGGGGGGTACGCATGGCAAATGCTCTCACTCTCATGTCAGTCCCGGCGGTCGTACTGCCGCCTTGGGGCGGTTTTACCACCATTTCTCGGGTTTTGCTACAAATCCGGCGGCCTGCTCCAGCGCGTAGGCATGGTTCAACAAATCGGCCTCCTCCCAGGGGCGGCCAATCAGCTGCAGCCCAAGCGGCAGCCCTTGCCGGTCAAGCCCCGCAGGCACCGCAATGCCCGGCAGGCCCGCAAGGTTCACGGTCACGGTGAACACGTCGTTGAGATACATCTGCACCGGGTCGGCATCCGCCATCTCCCCAAGCCCGAAAGCGGCGCAGGGGGTGGCGGGCGTCAGGATCGCGTCGATCCCTTGCGCAAACACATCCTCGAAATCCTTCTTGATCAGGGTGCGGACCTTGCGGGCGCGGTTGTAATAGGCGTCATAGAACCCCGCCGACAGAACATAGGTCCCGATCATCACCCGGCGCTGCACCTCGGGGCCAAAGCCCTCGGCGCGGGTCTTCTCATACATCTCGGTGATGCCGTCGCCCTGTGCCAGCTTGGCGCGATGCCCGAACCGCACGCCGTCATAGCGCGCCAGGTTCGACGACGCCTCCGCAGGTGCGACCACATAATAGGCGGGCAAGGCGTATTTGGTATGCGGCAGGGAGATATCGACGATCTGCGCGCCCGCATCCTTCATCATCTCGATGCCCTGCGACCACAAATCCTCGATATCCTGTGGCATCCCGTCAAGGCGGTATTCCGCAGGGATGCCGATCTTCTTGCCACGGATATCGCCGGTCAGCGCGGCCTCGAAATCCGGCACGGCCAGCTCGGAGGACGTGCTGTCCTTGGGGTCATGGCCCGCCATCGCTTCCAGCATGATCGCGGCGTCGCGCACCGATTTGGTCATTGGCCCGGCCTGATCCAGCGAGGAGGCAAACGCCACCACGCCCCAGCGCGAGCAGCGCCCATAGGTGGGTTTCAGCCCGGTGATGCCCACAAGGGCCGCAGGCTGGCGGATCGAGCCGCCCGTATCGGTGCCGGTCGCGGCCAAGCAAAGATCAGCGGCCACCGCAGAGGCCGACCCGCCCGACGAGCCCCCTGGCGTCAGCCGCCGCTCGTCGATTTTCCACGGGCTGGCCACATCGCCATAGCAAGAGGTCTCGTTCGAGGAGCCCATCGCGAACTGGTCCATGTTCAGCTTGCCCAGCATGACCGCGCCCGCATCCCATAATTGCTGCGTGATGGTCGACTCGTATTCCGGCTTGAACCCTTTGAGGATGCCCGAGGCCGCCTGCGTGTCCACGCCCTTGGTCGCAAACAAATCCTTGATGCCCAAAGGCACGCCGCACATCGCTGGCGCGTCACCCGCCTTGATCCGTATATCCGCGGCCTCGGCCTGCGCCAACGCAATCTCGGGCGTGTTGTGCACAAAGGCGTTCAGCGCGCCGGAGCCTTCGATCTCCGACAGGCAATCTTTGGTAATCTCGACAGAGGTAAACGCGCCCTTGCGCATACCGTTGCGGGCCTCCGAGATGGTCAGTTTGGAAAGCTCAGCCATTATTCAACCACCTTCGGCACGGCGAAAAACCCTTCACGCGCATCGGGCGCATTGGCCAGCACGGCCTCTTGCTGGTCACCATCCGTTACCACATCCTCGCGACGCTTAAGGCGCTGCGGTGTCACAGAGGTCATCGGCTCGACCTCCTCGACATCCACCTCGTTGAGCTGTTCCATGAAGGCCAAAATTCCGTTCAGCTCACCGGCGAGCCGGGGCAGCTCGGCCTCGGGCACCGCGATGCGGGCCAGCTTGGCCACACGGGCGGCAATTTTGGTGTCAATCGACATGGGAGCACTCCGTCTAAATCAAGCTCTCACATACCCCCGCCTGTGCGGCGCTTCAAGCGCTACCGCACAGCCAATTGCACCGCGCAAGCCGGAAGGAGGCCGCCGCAGCGGCCCCCGATTTTGCCCGTGCCTACTGGTACGGCCGGTGCATGGAGGTGCCAAGCAGGACATAGGGGCATTGCTTGGGCTTTGGCTCAAGCCCGATATCAGCCCGCAGGCGGTCCGGCATCAGGTCCAGTTCTGGCTGACCCCGCAACGCGAGATCAGCCTTGGTATCGGGTGGCCGGGTGCGTTTCACCATCTTCGCGGCCAACGCCAGCATGACGCCTCTGACACCGTAGCTTGCAATCAATTCATCCATAACATCTGCCAGACTGGGTCCGGGCTTCAATGGCACTGCATTCATAAGAGATCTCCGGCGCAAAAACACGCCGGCCTTTCTGTGGTTTAGAGAGACCCGGAGACCACAAATCGCGCATGGCTGCGCTATTGCGGATCAGACCAAAACTGGTCGGGTCGGTTCAGGGTGGTGGTGGATCAGCTCGGATGCGAAGTGGCAGCGGGCTGGGGCGACGGGTTCGTCTGGGCTACGAGGAAATTCGTTTGCCAGACAGGGCGGCATGGCCTTCGGTCATCAAAGAGGCCGGCTGCACAAACCCAAGAAGGTCGCTGGTTTGATATGTCATCATGTCACGTCTCCCTAGGTTTGATGTGTCGCGTGCTCTTTTCATACAACCACAGGCACATGTGTCAAAGAACTTTTCGCATTGGCAGGCAAAACCTTGCCGCCCCTCTTCCAGACCCCGCAATGCGCCGTGATCTGTTAACCTTTTCCCCGTATTCCCCCATGCCGACAGCGTGTCACGACGCTCTGTGTACGGGATGTGTACGCGCTGTGTACGCGGCTTTTATGGTTAATTCTCGCGCCGGTCGCGGAAAAACATGCGCAACAATGCCGCCGATTCCTCTTCGCAAATCCCGTCATAAATGTCTGGCTTGTGATGGCTTTGCGACTGCTCAAATACCCGCGCCCCCTGCCCGACCCCGCCGGATTTCGGATCGCTCGCGCCGTAATACAGCCGTGCAATCCGCGCCTGCGAAATCAGGCTGGCACACATCGCACAAGGCTCAAGCGTCACGTAAAGCGCGCAGCCCGTAAGCCGCTCGGAGCCCAGCGCGGCGCAAGCCTGCCGGATCGCCAGCACCTCGGCATGGGCCGAAGGGTCACGGTCTTCGATCACCCGGTTGCCCGCCTGCGCGATGACCTGCCCCTCAGCAGAGACCACCACAGCGCCCACCGGCACCTCCCCGCGCGCCGCCGCCGCCCGCGCCTGATCCAGTGCGGCCTCCATATGTGAGGTGAACCCCATCTGGTTTATCAATCATATCAACGGCTTGCGCACAAGACCTCACAGGGGCTTTCCCTGAGCGCCACAACAGACTAAACCGCTGATATGGCTGATAAAACACCCCCAAATACCCCAGAAGGCGACCGGATCGCCAAAGTGCTCGCCCGCTCCGGCGTGGCCTCGCGGCGTGGCGCGGAGGCGCTGATCGAAGCCGGGCGCATCAGCGTGAACGGCAAGGTGATCACCAGCCCCGCGCTGAATGTGACGGCCAAAGACGTGATCCGTTTTGACGGCAACCAGATCGCCGAGCCCGAGCGCCCGCGCCTGTGGCTCTACAACAAACCTGTGGGTCTGGTGACGACAGAGCGCGACGAGAAAGGCCGCCAGACAGTGTTTGACGCCCTGCCCAAGGACCTGCCCCGCGTGGTCAGTGTCGGGCGTCTGGACATCAATTCCGAAGGGCTGTTGCTGCTGACCAATGATGGCGCCATCAAGCGCCAGCTGGAGCTGCCCTCCACAGGCTGGCTCCGCCGCTACCGGGTCCGCGTCAATGGCAGACCCCGGGACGAAACCTTTGATCCCTTGCGCCAAGGCATCACCGCCGAGGGCGAACGGTTCCAGCCGATGGAGGTCACGCTTGACCGCCAACAAGGCGCCAACGCCTGGCTGACAGTTGGCCTGCGCGAAGGAAAAAACCGCGAAATCCGCCGTGCGATGGACGAGGTGGGCCTGAAGGTAAACCGCCTCCTGCGCACCACCTACGGCCCGTTCAGATTGAACGATCTGAAGCCGGGTGAGGTGGAGGAGGTCAAGGCCCGTGTGCTGCGTGACCAGCTGGGCATTGCGCCCAAGGACGCGGCACCCCGCCCCAAAAAGCGCCCTGCACAAAAGGGTGGCCCAAAGAAAGCCCCACGGCCAAACCGAACCGGGCAGCAAGCCAAGCCGCGCGCATCAAGGGGACCCAAGCGGTAATTGGAACCCTTGCCGACAGAGCCGCGTGCTGTATGCAATATGCTCCGACACTGACGCTGACGAAAGGGCCGTCGCTATGGCTGAGTTTCTGAATTTCGAGAACCTGTTCACCCTGCAAAATCTGGGCAACCTACTGATGCTGTGTTTCCTGCAGGCGGTGCTGGGCTTCGACAACCTGCTCTACATCTCGATCGAAAGCCAGCGCGCCCCTGTCGCGCATCAAAAGGCGGTCCGGTTCTGGGGCATCATCATTGCCGTAGCCCTGCGCGTGGTGCTGCTGTTTGTCATGGTCAGCCTGCTGGGCAGATTGACCGAGCCGTTCTTCATCTTCGAGTGGGAGGGTGTGCTCACCGGCGGGGTCAACTTCGCGACTTGCGTGTTCATTTTCGGCGGCATCTTCATCATGTATACGGCCTTCAAGGAAATCGGCCACCTGTTATCGGTGCAGCATCTGGACCATGACGTGGAGGCCAAATCCGGCAAATCCGCAGCCAAGGTGGTGATGCTGATCGTGTTCATGAACCTGATCTTCTCGTTCGACTCTGTGTTGTCGGCCATCGCCATCACCGAGGTTTTCCCGGTGCTTGCCGCCGCCATCCTGATCTCGGGCCTTGCCATGCTTTTGCTGGCCGACGGGGTAACGGCCTTCCTGCAAAAGAACCGCATGTATGAGGTGCTGGGCCTGTTCATCCTGCTGATCGTGGGCGTGGTGCTGTTGGGAGAGGCCGGAGTGGCCGCTAGCCATGCCGCCCATGATGACAGCCTGGCGATCATGATTTTCGGATATCCGCTGATCCCAATGTCAAAAACCACCTTCTATTTCTCTGTCATCGTGCTTTTCGCGGTGGAGATCATTCAATCCGGCTATGCCCGCAAACTGGAGGCCGAACGCAACGCCACCCAATCGGGGCGCGCGCATTAGTGCTGGCAGGTTTCTGGTAACCAGCGCCCACACCGCCTATATCTGGGGCACCACCAGCTGAGGACAGGACGTCTATGTCATTCGGAGCCATTCAGAAATTTGCCTATGCCATGTTGCTGGTGCTTGTGGTGCTTGCCTCTGTCGGGGCGGTGTAGCATGGCGCAGCGCTATGGGGGTGAGCATAGCCCGGGCATGTCGCCTTCAACTGCCAACCCCAAAGCGGGACGGCTGGCCCATGCCAAGCCGCAACGCGGGCGCGCGCGGTCTATGTGGCTGGGCGTGGCGGCCCTGCCCCTGCTGTTCACCGCCTTTGGCGGCGGCCCTGTGGAACTGGCCTCCCATCTTGCCGCATTCGCGCTGATTGCACTTGCCGCCTGGCTGACCCGCGAGGGGCTGGAGGCGCAAGACGCCTATGAGGCGCGCAGCATTTCACGCCGCCCCGCAATCCCGCGCAAACTGTTTGGCGCGGTGCTGACGGGGCTTGGCGTCGCGGTGGCCACATTTGACGGCGGGCTGATCAACGCTGCGCTTTACGGGGTAATTGCAGGCGGGCTGCATCTGACGGCTTTCGGGCTGGACCCGATGAAAAACAAGGTGGCCGAAGGGGTGGATGATTTCCAGAACCAGCGTGTGGCCAAGGCTGTGGACGAGGCGGAGAAACATCTGAAAAACATGGCCGAGCTGGCCACCGAGACCCGCGACCGGGTGCTGATCGCCCGCATCGAGGCCTTCCAGACCACCGCCCGCGAGATGTTCCGCACGGTCGAGAATGACCCGCGTGACCTGCGCGGCGCACGGCGCTATCTGGGGGTGTATCTGCAGGGCGCGCGCGACGCGACGCGGCAATATGTGGACCTCACACGGCGGCGCGACAACCCGGAGGCCAAGGCGAAATACATGGCTTTGCTGGACGATCTTGAGGCAAATTTCACCGCGAAGACCGAGAAACTTCTGGCCAATAATCAAGACGCGCTGAGCATAGAGATTGACGTTCTCTCGGACCGCTTGCAGCGTGAAGGCATCCGCGCGCATAAATCCGCATCGCCGACAGACATGACGCCAGACATATTGGCAGAGCCAGCCGCAGACCCATTGGAGGACAAGACATGACCCAGACCGTTCGTGAAAAGGCACAGGCCTCAACGGCGCTGCTAGACGAGGTGACCGCCGTGGTGCTGCCCGAACCCGAAGCCGATCTGGTGACGCTTGAGAAAGCCGCACCACCAGTGGCCGCCGAGATCCGCAAGCGGATGGACGAGATCAACATGGAGGACACGGGCTCTATCGTGGCCTTCGGCTCGGCTGCGCAATCGGGGCTGCAGGAGATCAGCCAATCCATGTTGCAGGACGTCAAGAACAAGGATGTGGGGCCTGCCGGTGCGTCACTGCGCGACATCGTATCGACGATCCGTGGCTTTTCGGTGAAAGAGCTGGACCCGAACCGCAAGCGCAGCTGGTGGGAAAAGCTCATTGGCCGCGCCAAGCCCGCCGCCATGTTCATGGCGCGGTTTGAGGATGTGCAGGGCCAGATCGACAAGATCACCGACGACCTGCTGGGCCATGAGCATGTGCTGCTCAAGGACATCAAATCGCTTGATATTCTCTATGAGCGCACCCTGGATTTCTACAACGAGCTGGCGCTTTACATCACCGCAGGCGAGGCCAAGATTGCCGAACTGGACGCGGATAACATCCCCGCCAAGGAGGCCGAGGTCACCGCAGCACCCGAGGACGCGCAAGTGATGAAGGCGCAGGAGCTGCGCGACCTGCGGGCCGCGCGCGATGATCTGGAGCGCCGGGTGCATGACCTGAAACTGACCCGGCAGGTGACGATGCAGTCGCTGCCCTCGATCCGGCTGGTGCAGGAAAATGACAAGTCGCTGGTCACCAAGATCAACTCCACCCTCGTCAACACCGTGCCGCTTTGGGAAACCCAGCTGGCCCAGGCCCTGACCATTCAGCGCTCCTCGGAGGCCGCAGAGGCGGTGCGCGACGCCAATGACCTGACCAACGAGCTTTTGAAGGCCAATGCCGACAATCTGCGCACCGCCAACAAGGCAATCCGCGAGGAAATGGAGCGCGGCGTCTTCGATATCGAGGCCGTGCAACAGGCCAATGACGCGCTGGTCACCACGATCAATGAAAGCCTGCAGATCGCCGATGAGGGCAAACGCAAACGTGCGGAAGCCGAAGCAAAGCTCGCGCAGATGGAGGGCGAGCTGCGCGACACGCTCGCCTCTGCCCGCGCACAAAAATCGGCCTGATGATGCAGCTTGCGCGATCTCCGCTTGTCGCTATGGCCGCTATGGCGTTGGGTGCAGCAGTGCTGAGCGCCTGTGATCTGGTGCCCACCAGCCCCAGACCGGAACCGCGCGGCGAGCTGATCGCCCCAAAAGCGCCGCCCGTGGCCCCCTCTGCGCGCAGCGAGGCGCTGTCGGCTTACTACGCCACCGTGCAGCGGCAATTGCTGGCCCAGGGGCTGCTGCGCAAGGATGGCGGCGGGCCGGACACGCCCTTTGCCAAGCGCAACCTCGTCGATAATTTCATCCAGATCGCGGCCTTTGAGGAATACACGATTGACGGGCTGAGCGCCCAGCAATCGGGCAATGAAAGCCGCATCCGGCGCTGGAACAAGCCGATCCGGATGGATGTCGAATTTGGCGACACCGTGCCCGAGGCCACGCGCAGCCTGACCCAGGCCGGCCTGACGAAATACACCGCCCGGCTGTCGCGGATCATTGACCGGCGCATCTCTTTCGTCGCGGAAGGTGGCAATTTTCATGTGGCGGTGCTGAGCGTGGATGACCTTGACAGCTTCGCGCCGCGTCTGCAGGAGCTGGTGCCGGGCCTCAATGCGCGGGTGGCGCAAGAGCTGGTCGATCTGCCGCGCGTGCAATATTGCGCCATCTTCACCTTCTTCGACAGCGCCGCGCCCAACCAGATCGACAGCGCCGTGGCGATTTTGCGGGCCGAGCATCCACCCTTGCTGCAAGAGGCCTGCATCCATGAAGAGATCGCCCAGGGGCTGGGACTGAGCAATGACAGCCCTGCGGCGCGGCCCTCGATCTTCAATGATGACGACGAATTTGCCTTCCTGACCCGCCATGACGAGCTGCTGCTGGAGATACTCTACGACCCCCGCCTGCCCCTTGGCACCGGCCCGACAGAGGCACGGCCCATTGTCGAAACCATTGCCACCGACCTGTTGGGCGGCGAAAGTTAACACCACCAATTCCTGATGCGAGGACCCTATGGGCATTCTTGATTTTCTGACCGGCGAATTCATCGACGTCATTCACTGGACCGACGACACGCAAGACACGATGGTCTGGCGCTTTGACCGCGAGGGCCATGCGATCAAATACGGCGCCAAGCTGACCGTGCGCGAGGGTCAGGCGGCGGTCTTTGTGCATGAGGGGCAGCTGGCGGATGTGTTCACGCCGGGGCTTTACATGCTTGAGACCAACAACATGCCCATCCTGACGACGCTCAATCACTGGGATCACGGGTTCAAGAGCCCGTTCAAATCGGAAATCTACTTCGTCGACACCACCCGGTTCAACGATCTGAAATGGGGCACCAAGAACCCGATCATGCTGCGCGACCCGGAATTCGGGCCTTTGCGTCTGCGCGCCTTCGGCACCTACGCGACCCGCGTATCAGACCCCGCCAAATTCCTCACCGAGATCGTGGGCACGGACGGCGAATTCACGATGGACGAGATCAGCTATCAGATCCGCAACGTCATCGTGCAGGAATTCTCCCGCGTGGTCGCAGCCTCAGGCATCCCGGCGCTGGACATGGCGGCCAACACGGCCGATCTGGGCAAGCTGATCGCCTCCGCCATCTCGCCGATTGTCGCTGAATACGGCCTGTCGATCCCGGAATTCTACATTGAAAACATATCACTGCCGCCCGCAGTTGAAGAGGCACTGGACAAGCGGACCTCGATGGGGATGGCGGGTGATCTGGGCAAGTTCACGCAATATTCCGCCGCCGAAGCCATGACATCAGCGGCCCGCAACCCCAGCGGGGGCGGCGGCATGGGCGCAGGTCTCGGGGCCGGTATGGGCATGGCGATGGCCACGCAAATGGCACACCAGATGCAACCGCAATCCGGCGCGCAGTCTGGCGCGCAGTCCGGCCCGTGGGGTGCGGCGCCGACACCTCCCCCGCCGCCACCGCCGCCGGTCGAGCATGTCTGGCACATCGCCGAGGGCGGCAAGACCTCCGGCCCGTTTTCCAAAGCCGCGCTGGGCCGCATGGTCGCCGAAGGCAGCCTGAAACGCAGCACCCATGTCTGGACCGTGGGCCAGGACGGCTGGAAAGAAGCAGGCGAAGTCATCGAGCTGGCGCAGCTGTTCACCATCCTGCCGCCACCGCCGCCGGGTGCCTGAGAGCGGCCCCATACCATCTTCAAAAGCCGGCCTGCTGCCGGGCCTCGCCGCGCGGCTGCCAAACCGGCGCGTGGCGCTGAAATGGCTGCATTGGGGGATCATCCCCTTCTTCATCTGGTTCATCTTTGCCGACCCTGACGCATTGCGGCGCATGGGGCCGGTAGTGTTTCAGTTCCACTCGGTCATGGGGTTGATCTTCGTGACCCTCGCGCTGGTCTGGAGCGGCATGTATCTCAAACGCGGATTGGCCAGCCGCCCCGGCCCGAAACTGCCACCTTGGGCGCGGCGCGTGCACCGGGTCATGCATCACACGCTCATCTGGGGGCTGTTTCTGGTGGCCTTCGGAGGCTTTCTGCTGGGGCTGACCTCATCTGTCGTGCTTTGGGCGGGCGGCGTGTTGCCGATTGCCCCGCCAATGGGCCTGCCCCATGCCAATGACGTGGTGGGATACCTGCACACCTACCAGTTCTACGCGCTGGCCATATTGGTGGTGTTTCACGCATTATTCCACTTGTGGCGTCACACTGCGCTGCGCGATAACGCCTTGCGCATAATGGCCCCGAAAGCTTTGCACAGGTTTCTCTGACCCGATGATCTTGCCGTGACGACCCCCGTAGAAGAGCACCGCTTCCCCTGCGACAATTGCGGGTCGGATATGGCGTTTGACCCCGGCGGGCACCAGCTGGTCTGCGGCCATTGCGGCAATACCAAACCCGTCAGCGAGGGCCGCTCCACCGCCATTCAGGAGCTGGATTTCGACGCCGCCCTGCGCGGCTCTCTGGCAGAGGCAGAGATGGAGGAAACCCGCGTCACCTCCTGCCCAAATTGCGGAGCGCAGGTGGCTTTTGATGCCGATATCCACGCCACCCAATGCCCGTTTTGCGCAACCCCCGTGGTGGCCGATACCGGCACACATCGCCATATCAAACCGCGCGGCGTGCTGCCCTTCCAATTGGATGAACGCGCCACACGCAAGGCGATGAACTCGTGGCTGGGCCAGCTGTGGTTTGCGCCGAACGGCCTGAAGGACTACGCCCGGAAGGGCCGCCGGATGGATGGCATTTATGTCCCCTACTGGACCTATGACGCCGACACCCGCACGCAATATAGCGGCGAGCGCGGTGTGGATTATCAGGAGCGCCGCACCGTGATACGTGACGGCAAAAAGCAGACCGTGCTGGTCACCAAGACCCGCTGGCACCGGGTATCGGGCCGGGTGGCGCGCG
>CALFWN010000096.1 GCA_937928335.1 uncultured Litoreibacter sp.
TCAGACGCTGATGGTGGCCTATGCGATTGATGCCATTGAGGCTGATGGCCAGCTTGTGTTCCGCAACCGTGACCTGGCGAAGACCCATCTTTTGGGGGCGGAGGATCATGTCCTGTCAGACGGCGGACAAGCGGTGGTCGAGGCGATCCGTGCCCCGGAGGCGGAGGTTGTCGGGGAGGTGCGGCTTGGATATTCCGCTGGCGACGGGGCATTTGAAAGCCGCATGGTTTCTGCGCGGTTCCCTGATGATGCGGCGGCGCAGATCACGCATAACGAGGTGCCGCTGAGCCTGACGCGGTCAGAGGCCAATAGCGTTGCGGAGCGCTGGCTTTCGGAGGCGCGTGTCGCGCGGGAGAGTTTGCGGCTCAGCGTGCCTCCATCGCGCAGTGAGATACGGGCGGGTGACCTTGTGCGGATGTCTGATGATCAGGGTGCGGAGTTTCGGGTGGACCGGGTGGAGGCCTCGGGCGCGAGGACGCTGGAGGCCACCCGGATCGAGAAACAGATTTACGCGCCAAGCCAGAGCGTGGAAGGCACCCCTGCGCAGCGCGCCTTCAGCGTGCCGATCCCGATCACCACCCAATTCATGGACCTGCCGCTTTTGCGTGGAGATGAGGTGCCGCACGCGCCTTATGTTGCGGTGTCAGCCAATCCCTGGCCCGGTTCTGCTGCGGTCTATGACGCGGCTGAGGATGCGGGCTATGGGTTGAATACCGTGATCGAGCGCCCGTCAATGATAGGGCTTACAACCACCGCGCTTGAATATGCGCAAAGCGGACGTTGGGCGCCCGCGCAGGTGCTGCGGGTTGCCTTGCAGAATGGGGCGCTTAGCTCGGTCGGCCGGTCGGAGGTCTTGAGCGGCAAGAACGTCTTGGCCATTGGGGATGGGTCCGCGACCAACTGGGAGGCGCTGCAATTTGCCAATGCCAATCTGGTTGCGCCCAATACATATGACCTTTCGGACCTGTTGCGCGGGCAGGCCGGAACGGATGGGGTGATGCCAAATGTCTGGCCCGTTGGCAGCAGAATTGTTGTCCTTGACGGGGGCCCCACGCAGCTTGAACACAGCCTGTCGCATCGCGACCTTGCGCGGCATTACCGGGTGGGGCCGGGTTTGAGACCCATCGATGATCCGTCCTATCAACATTATGTCGAGGCGTTTCCCGGCGTGGGATTGCGGCCCTATTCCCCCGTGCATCTGCGGTCTGCACAAACCGGGAGCGGGTTGGCGTTCAGTTGGGTTCGACGCACCCGGATTGACGGGGACAGCTGGGCCTCCTTCGAGGTGCCTCTTGGAGAGGATTTGGAGGCCTATCAGTTGCGGATCATGAAGGATGGCTCGGTTTTGCGTGAGGTGATCACGACACAACCGGCCTGGAGCTATCCTGCCGCGCTGCGTGCGCTGGACGGGGCGGCTGCGCCCTTCGAGGTTCAGGTCGCGCAGATTTCACAAAGTTTCGGGCCTGGGCCCTTTGCAAGGAAGATTATCGATGCCTGATTCAGCTAGACTTCAACTGCCCTTTATCGCCGCCGCGCAGGCGCAAAAACATGTCACCGTCAACGAGGCCCTTGCACGGGTCGACGCAATGGTTCAGGTCACCGCCGAAAGCCGGAGCCTGCAATCGCCGCCTCTGGTTGTGGGCGAGGGCGAGACCTATCTGATCCCTGCTGGGGCCGTGAACGCGTGGCAAGGTCATGACGGCGAGGTGACCAGTTTCCTCAACGGCGCATGGGCCTTCTTTCTGCCGCTTCCTGGGTGGGAAATCTGGGTCTCGGATGAGTTCAAGCGGCTGACCTTCACGGGTGATACCTGGATCAACAACGCGCTGGCGGTGTCCAGCAATCAGGCGGCAATGCACGCGGATATTGTCGAGGTTGACCACGTCTTTACCGGCGGGGCGCTGGAACAAACCGGGTTCGTGATCCCGTCTCATACCAGCGTTTGGGGGATCACCGGGCGGGTGTTGCAGACCATCACGGGTGATCTGAGCGACTGGTCGCTGGGCGTGGACGGGTCTGCCACGCGCTACGGCGACGGGTTGGGGCTTGGTGCCGGGTCTTGGCTGCGCGGGCTGACGGGGCAGTCTGTCACCTATTACAATGCGACGCGGCTGGATCTGACGGCAAATGGCGGCAGTTTTACCGGTGGCGCGGTGCGGTTGGCCGTTCATTTGATGCGGTTTGACTTGCCGTTTGGCGACTAGCCGGGCATGGCTGTCGGCGGCGCATCACTGATTTCAAGCTTCTGTGCGGTCGCGCCATTGTCCTTTACCCCCGTCCTTGCTTTGCTGTAGCAGTGAGGCAACCAAAGGAGACTGTCATGCAGCATCAGAGCACCCATATCTCGGAAATTGATCCGGTCTGGCAGCGCATCTCGGACGAAGCGCGTGATGCAATTGCGGAAGAGCCTCTGCTGGGTGGGCTTCTGCATGGCACGATCCTGCATCACCGCACGCTGGAGCGGGCCTTGTCGTTCCGCATCTCCGAAAAGCTCGCCTCTGCCGAGATGTCGTCCCAGATCCTGCGGGAAATCTCTGACGAGGCTTACGGGTCTGACCCGGAACTTGGCGCGGCCGCACGGGCCGACATCATGGCCGTGTTCGAGCGCGACCCTGCCTGCCACCGATTTCTGCAACCGCTTGTTTATTTCAAGGGGTTTCAGGCAATTCAGGCATATCGCGTCGGCCATTGGCTGTGGGAAAACGGTCGCAAGGACCTGTCATATTTCTTCCAGATGCGGGTCAGCGAAATGTTCGGGATTGATATCCATCCTGCCGCCAAGATCGGCCGGGGCATCATGATCGACCACGCGCATTCGATTGTTATTGGCGAGACGGCGGTGGTCGGGGATAACGTGTCGATGCTGCATTCCGTGACGCTGGGCGGCACAGGTAAAGAAGATGACGACCGGCACCCAAAGATCGAGAACGGGGTGCTGATCGGTGCCGGCGCGAAAGTGCTGGGCAATATTGTCGTCGGGCATTGCTCGCGCGTCGCGGCGGGTTCTGTGGTTTTGGAAACCGTGCCGCCGATGAAAACCGTTGCTGGCGTTCCTGCCAAGATTGTCGGGGAGGCGGGCTGCTCGCAGCCGTCCATCACGATGGATCAGCTGCTGAAAGGCCAGCTCTGACAGATCATCAAGTGTTAAAATTACAAACGGCCGCTGCGGGATGCAGCGGCCGTTTTTTCTTGTCCGGGTGACAGCGCTCAGGCCAGCATCATCACCGGGTTTTCCAGATTGTCTTTGATGGCATTGAGCAAGTTTGCCCCAAGCGCGCCGTCAATAACACGGTGATCGACGCTCATCGTGGTGGACATAATCGTCGCCACCTTGACCTCACCATCCTCACCAACAATTGGTTTTTTCGTCCCTGCACCCACCGCCAGAATTGCGGAGTGGGGCGGGTTGATGATCGCGTCGAAATTGTCGATGCCAAACATCCCCAAATTGGAAATCGCAAAGCTGCCGCCCTGATATTCATGCGGGGCCAGCTTGCGGTCGCGGGCGCGGGCGGCCAGGTCTTTCATCTCCGCCGACAAGGCCGAGAGCGATTTCATATCTGCGTCTTTCAGCACCGGGGTAAACAGCCCGCCCTCAATCGCCACGGCCACGGCCACATCGGATGGTTTCAGCGACAAGATACGGTCGCCCGCCCACACGGCGTTGGCCTCAGACACCTGTTGCAATGCCAAAGCGCAGGCCTTGATGATGAAGTCGTTCACGGACAGCTTCACGCCACGCGGCTCCAGCGATTTGTTCAGCTGGCTGCGGAATTTCAAAAGCGCGTCCAGCTCGATGTCGCGGCGCAGGTAGAAATGTGGCACGGATTGCTTGGCCTCGGTCAGGCGGGCCGCAATCGTCTTACGCATACCGTCCAGCGACACTTCCTCGAACTCGCGGTCGGCATAGGTCTTCAAAACCACATCGGTTGAAGGGCCGGTGGCCATCGCAGCCGGGGTCGATGCAGCCGCTGTAGGGGCAGAGGCCGCAGGGGCAGGGGCGGTGCCGGGTTTGGCGTCCATAACATCCGCCTTAACGATCCGGCCTTTGGGGCCGGTTCCCTTGATCTGGGTCAGATCAAGGCCTTTATCCTTGGCAATGCGACGTGCCAGAGGCGAGGCAAACACCCGCGCGCCGTCATGCGCAGTGGCAGAAGCAGGGGCCGCAGCGGGCGCCTCGGCTTTCGGAGCTTCAGCAGCAGGGGCCGCCGCCGGGGCCGGAGCCGCCGCAGGTGCAGCAGAAGCCGCGCCAATGTCATCCGCGCTTTCCCCCTCTTCCAGGATCACCGCAATGGGCGTGTTCACCTTCACGCCCTCAGTGCCTTCGCCGACCAGTATCTTTCCGATCACGCCTTCATCGACCGCTTCGAATTCCATCGTGGCCTTGTCGGTTTCGATTTCCGCCATCACGTCACCAGAGGCCACGGTGTCGCCTTCCTTCACCAGCCATTTGGCCAGCGTGCCTTCCTCCATCGTGGGGGAGAGGGCGGGCATGAGTAGTTCAATAGGCATATCCGGCTCTCCTTAGCGGTAGGTGACAGCTTTGACGGCGTCCATGACTTCCTTTGTCGTGGTCAGCGCGAGCTTTTCAAGGTTGGCGGCGTAGGGCATGGGGACGTCCTTGCCGGTGCAGTTCAGCACGGGTGCATCCAGATAATCGAAGGCCTCTGTCATGATCCGGGCGCTGAGGTAACTGCCGATGGAGCAGACGGGGAAACCTTCCTCGACCGTCACGCAACGGTTTGTTTTCTTGACGCTTTCGATCACGGTTGGCAGGTCCATCGGGCGCAGCGTCCGCAGGTCAATCACTTCTGCCGAGATCCCCTCCTTGGCCAGCTCATCAGCTGCTTCCAGCGCGTATTTCATCCCGATCCCGAAGCTGACGATGGTCACATCCGACCCTTCGCGCCAAATCTTGGCTTTGCCGAAGGGCACGGTGTAGTCATCCATCACCGGCACGTCAAAAGAGTGGCCGTAGAGGATTTCATTCTCCAGAAAGATCACCGGATTGGGGTCGCGGATCGCGGTTTTCAGCAGGCCTTTGGCGTCGGCTGCGGAATAGGGCATCACCACTTTCAGACCGGGCACCTGACTATACCAGGTCGCGTAGTCATGGGAGTGCTGGGCACCCACACGCGCGGCGGCACCGTTGGGGCCACGGAACACGATCGGCGCGCCCATCTGGCCGCCCGACATATACAAGGTCTTCGCGGCAGAGTTGATGATATGGTCAATTGCCT
>CALFWN010000097.1 GCA_937928335.1 uncultured Litoreibacter sp.
CCATAGGCTGTGCACCCGCAGGGCTGAGATCGACAATGGCCAGCCGCAAATGGCCCAAGGCCACACCGGCCTCGGCATCAAGCCAATGGTCATTGCTGTCGGGTCCGCGATGGGCAATGGCCGCCATCATCGCCTCTAGCCGGGGCTGGGCCTCCTGGCCCGGTGCCTGGCCGGGATACCACAGATAGCCGGTGATCCCGCACATCAGGCATTGTCCTCAGGTTGCAGCGGTGCGGGGCGCACCGCATCGCCGGGGCCATCCAGATAGAGCGTGGCAATCCGCGCGGCCTCGGTGTGAATATTGAACTCGTCGAGCACCTTCTGGCGGCCTTTCGCGCCCATATCATGGCGCAAATCAGAATTTTCGGTGAGGATGTTGATCCGGGCGGCCAGTGTTTCTGCATCGCCGGGCGGCACCAGATAGCCGGTCACCCCATCCTCGACCAGCTCGGGAATACCGGCCACAAGGCTGGTGATGACAGGGGTGCGGCTGGCCATTGCCTCCATCAACACCACAGGCACGCCTTCGGCAAAACTGGGCAGGACGAAGATATCGGCATCGCTCAGCGCCGCGGCCACGGCATCTTGCGAGCGGTAGCCTGCAAAATGCACCGCATCCCCCAGAGGGGCGGCCAATTGTTCAAGATGCGCCCGGTCATCGCCGTCGCCTATGAGTGTCAGGTGCAGGTTTGGATCGGCGGCATAGGCCTTGCCAAATGCATCCAGCAGCACCCGCAGGCCTTTGATGGCCGTCAGCCGGCCGACGAATAAGAGCCGGGTCTTGCCGTCATCTCTGGCCGTCTTGGGTCGGTCATAAAGCGCAGGCTCAATACCGCAATGGATGATGGCAAGCTTGTCCCAATGGGCGGGGTCAGAAAAATACATTGCCTGGCTGCGGGCGAAATGGCTGATACAGGCCACGAATTTGGCGCGTTTGGTTTTCTCAGACAGCGCCCATTTCAAAGGCTCATACAGCTCGGCCGGCCCGTGCAATGTGTAGCTGAACGGGATATCCGCCAGATGCGATGTCAGCATTGCCACATTGGCGCTGATATCGGCGAAATGATTGTGCAGATGGGTAATGCCCTGCGCCTTGAACTGGCGCGCCAGAATGGTGGCCTCGGCAAAATAGATCAGCTGGCGCAGATGCGCCCGCACCCCCGGCGCGCTGGTGGCTATTGCCAGTTTCAAGGCTCCGAAATAGCGCCCGGGTGTCTTCAGCCCATCAAGCTGCGCCATGATCATATTCACAGGGTTTTTGGCCGATTTCAGGACGTAGAATGTCTCCGCAAAGGCCTTCTGCTCCGGCGCCCCGGTCAGGTGATTTGCAGGGGGCTGGCGCATGGAGAAGGGACGGATATCAAGCCCCAACGCCTTAAGCGCCTCGACCTCACGCAGGATGAAAGTGTGCGAAACGGCAGGGTAAAGACTCGTCAGATACGCAACGCGCCGGGTGCTTTTTCGGTTTAACATATTGGTTCACATGACAATCTACCTAAGCCATGACGAGTGGCGGAAGACCGATAAAGAGTCAACGCGCCATAGCCATGCAGAGGTTCTGCGGGTCAGTCTATGGCGGGTTTCGACTTGAAGAATGTCGCGTTCAAGAACGCAGCAGCCAGCAGCGCCATCAGCGGAATTTGCGGCAGGTGATAGCGGTCTTCGACAACAATCACAGCATGGACCGCGACCAGATAGAGGATCAAGATGAACGGAGGCGCCGACAAGACATAACGGGCGTTCCCCTGCCATGAGATGTAGATTACGGCCGCAATGGTCAATCCGAGTGCTGCAAACCAATAGAGGCTCGCGATAACCTTCATCAAGGTCTCACCCAGATCGCCAAAGACGCGTTTGATCTCGCTGGAGTTCCATGCAACGCCAATGGTCTCCCGGTTGTGCAGCAAAACCACCTTGCGCAAGGTGCGTGTTACAAAGGCCACGGGCTCGGCCTTGATATAGTCAACCGCGACCTGCTCCAACGCCTCAGAGCGTTCGATTTCACCCATCTCATGCGTCCATTCGGGCAAAGGCGTGTAGCCTCCTTCGGTGCCTGGATGATTGCCCATCCACAGGTTCGGCCCGAAATTGGTAGAGATTGAAACAGGCACGCCAAAGACGCGTTCGTTGCGGGCGGACCAGGGTTGGATCAGCAGGAAAATGGCAACCAGCACGATAGAAAGCTTTGCAAATAAGCCCCAGAGCGGACTGTCACGGTAGATAAGCCCGAGGATCACCAGCACGACCGGTATAAGCTGCGCCACAGGCCGGATATAGGTTGCTGCTGCAAACAAGATGCCGCAGATTACCGTGTTCAACACGAAATTCTGCCCCGGCTTTGCCTTCGCCCAGAACAACAAAGCTGCCAGCATTGCGGCCATGAAATGCAGCTCGCTGGCAATGGCGGTGGTGAATTGGATCGCCACCGGCCAAAGCGCAAAAATCAAAGTGGCGATGAGCGCTGTGGTGGTGTTGAAATACAGCTTGCCCAGCAGATAGATCAGCCAAAGGATAAGGCCTGTCGAGATCATGTTCACGAAGATGACCGCAAAATTGTTGATGCCAAACACGATGTAGGACGCCGCATAGATTGCAGGCGCCCCAACCGCCCAATAGGCCCCCGGCTCATCAGGTTTGAACCCAAACACGCCATGCAGCGCCATGTTGCGGGCGAAGATATCGTAGGCTTGCGAATCCGAAACCGGATTGACCTCGATCAGCGCGATCCACACGGCGCGCACCACCAGCGCCAGGGCCATTATGATCAGAAAGCTCTTGGTGTCAGAGCGGGATGGATGTTGTGCTGCATTAGTCATTTGCCGCATGTCCCGGTTGCTGTTTTCCCGACAATGTTTCAGCGATCGGGAAGGTTAAGATGCCGATAAAGACGGCAAACCACAGGGTCGTCACCCGGATGATAAGTGTGGCAAGAATTGCCGTGTCTATGGAGACGCCTTGAAGCAATAGCAAAGCGACCGCCGAGGCCTCCGTGCCACCCAGGCCACCGGGAAGACCGCTCAACGCACCAGACAGGATGGCAATCAGGAAGATTGCAGATGCCGCCCAAACGGAGATATCCACCCCCAGCCAAACCAGCAGGTAATAAAACGCGATCCCCTCAAAAGCCCAGCCGATGACGCCAAGCCCGATGGCCGGGATCAATATGCCGGGCTTCATGAAAGGGGTCAGCCTGCGGGCCACACGTCTGAGTTTGACAAACAATCTTGAGAACCGCTTGCCCGACAACCACCAGATAGAGCCTAACGCGGCCTCCAGCAAAGAGGGGCGGCAGATCACCCATACAAGCAGGGA
>CALFWN010000098.1 GCA_937928335.1 uncultured Litoreibacter sp.
ACCCGTCCGGGTCGCCCCAGAGGCTGATATCGAATTGCTCCGAAGGGGGGCAGGCCGTCAAAGATTGCGCGGGGTCTGCCGCATTGACGGGGTCGCCGGGCAGGATCGCTGACCGCTCGAACGCGTCAGAGATCTTGATGCGTTGCTTGACCTCGTCAGATGGGGTTTCCGGCGGCAATGCGGTGCCCGGCGGGCCGGTCTCCAGCTCGATCAGTGATAGCCCGGCAGAGCGTTCGAGGCCAAGAAACAGCTTCTCCCGCAGACCTTCAAGCTGCGGGGCCGGGGCGGGTTCGGGCGGCTCAAACTGCGATGCGCGGGCGGTGAACTTGGGCAGCTTGACCGGGTCTGGCCTCGGGGATGCTTCTTCCACCGGCTCAGGGTCCGGCAGCGGCTTGGGGGGCAAATCGGCAGGCGCGATATCGACGAAAATCACCCCCGATGTCAGCTCTGTTGCTGTGGCTTTGCATTGGCAGGCAAGGTCAAAAGACACGGTGTTCTGGGTGGCGGCGACCGCGTTGACCCGGTCGCGGGTGATCTTGAAAAAGACCTGCGACAGATTGAACCCCGCCTGCCAATCGGGCAGCTCGATGCGGTAGCCGGCAGGCGTCGGGGTCATGTTCCAAATCTGCGGTTGGCGCAGGTTCAGCACCAGCCGGGTAAAGCCGTCATGATCGCCCCCCCGCACAGAGATTTGCTGCGCCTGCAAAGGCGTGGCGAAAGCGAGACAGGCCAAGCATAGCAGCGCGCGGATCATGCGGCGACCTGCTTAGCTTCCTTGATGGCCTGTTCAAGATCGGCAAAGCTGGGGCGCACACTGCCGGGCGTGTTCTGGCGGCCAACCTCGATGCAGATATTGACCGCGTGATTGTGCAGATTGGCAACCAGCACCTCGCGGATCAGCTGGTTAAACTGGGCGTCCTGCTCGGTGATGGTTTTCACCTTGGCCGCGAAAGGCCCGAAGAACCCGTAGGCAAGAAACACGCCCAGAAAGGTGCCAACCAATGCGCCGCCGATGAGTTTACCAAGAATTTCAGGAGGTTGATCGATCGAGCCCATTGTCTTGATCACCCCCAAGACCGCCGCCACAATTCCCAAAGCGGGCAAGCCGTCGGCGATGGTTTGCAGCGCATGGCTGGAATGCAGCGCATGGTGGAAATTGGCCTCAAGGCGTTTTTCAAGCACCTCTTCGACCTGATGGGGGTCGTCGTAATTCATACTGGCCGAGCGCAGCGTGTCGCTGATCAGCTCGACCGTTTCCTTGTCTTTCTGGATCTTCGGGTAGCGTCCGAAAATGGCAGAGTCCTGCGGCGCCTCGATATGGGGTTCCAGCTCGACGGGATTCTTGCGGGCGAGGCGGACAAGCTCGTAAAGCAGGCATAACAGGTCCTGATAATCGGCCTTGTTCCATTTCGGGCCCTTGAAGACCTTCATGATGTCTTTGCAGGTATGCTTGATGCCACCGACATCGTTGCTGATCACAAACGCGCCCAGCGCCGCGCCGCCGATCATGGTAAATTCATAGGGCAGCGATTTCAGGATGATGGTCATCTTCCCGCCTGCCGCGAGATAGCCGCCAAAGACCATGACGAAAACGATTATGATGCCGATAATACCGATCATGGAACGAGGGTCTCACTTCATGTGCATGGGAAAGAGGCGTTACTGGGAAGGGGCTTTGGCGTTTCGCCCGGCAAGGACCACGCTGATCGCATAGCCCGCATCCGTGGACAGGCCCGACATGATGCCCGCGGCGGCTTGTGGTGCCATGCGGCCCAGAAAGCCTGCGGCAAATTCCGGGGTCATTTGCTCGAACAAAGGGGCTGCGACCTTTGGTTTCATCGCCTCGTAGACGGCGGTGAGACGTGTCAGGTCGGCCTCCGATGCGCCATCGACCTTGCTGATGGTGTCGGCCAGTTTCGCCTCTGCCTCTGCGAGCTTTTTCATATTCATCTCGATCAGCTCTTGGGCGGCGGCCAGATCGCTGGCTTTTGCGGCCAGTTCCGCCTCCTTGGCGTCAAGCTGTCTGGTGCGGGCCTGCACCATCGCCAGCAGGGCGGGCATGTCGGGATCGGCCTCGATGGGTTTGGCCATCGGGGTCTCGGGCGCAATGGCCGGCTCATTGGCATTGGCCAGCCCGATTCCGCCCAGCCTGAGGCTGGCAGATACGATCAGGGCCAGAACGATCACCGGAAGCGGGCCGATTTTGGTGAGGGGGTGTTGCATGTTCATGAGGCCACCCGTGAATGGCGCACAAAGATCGAGGTGTTGCCATCGGCCAACCCGCCGCTGTCGCGTGGCTCCGGCGCAGGCGGCTGCTCGGGGGCGGGCGGCTGGTCAGGGGTGGCTTGCAGCTTCAGGGCCGCATCCTCCGCCCGTTCGGTCATTTCGCCCAGCTTTGCGCGCGCCTCATTGGCGGAAATCTGCGCCGTTTCCAGCACCTGGGTCATTTCGTCGACCTGTTGCGAGAGCACCGCAATGGCCGTGCCAAGTTCCTGGTCCAGCCCGGTCAGGCGGTTCAGCTTTCGCGACAGAGCCACACAGTAAAACGCCGCCGCCAGCGCCCCCACGCCGAGCAAAATATCGGCGACAATATCCAGTCCGAATGCCATCATGTGAAAACAAACTCCGTTATCAGCAGGTCTTTGACATGGCCGTCGCCGGTGATCAGCTGGATGCGGCGCAGCATTTGAACGCGCAGTTTCACCAGCGCGGCGGGGCTTTGCAGATCGGCCAGATCAACGGCGCGCAAATAGCCGTTCAGTACATCGAGAATGCGCGGCATCAGGTTCTCGACATCGGATTGCTTGGCGGGCGCAACCTCAAGCTGGGCGTTGAAACGCAACTGGTGCTGCGACTGCCCGCCAAGCGAGATCACCAGCGGGTCAATCGCAACAAAGCTGGCAAGCGCGGTCTCTTCCAGCGCGGGTTTGTGATCATCGACCACCTCAGCCTCCGCAAGGATCATGCCGGACTGCACCGCATAAAAGGACCCGCCCCCAAACAGCAGGGCGGCCACGGCACCGATCAAAAGCCCCGTCTTGCTTTTCTTCGGCGGGGCGTCCTTGGCATCGGTGTCAGGGGTGGGATCAGGGTCGGCCATTCGAATCTCTCTGGAAGTTCACTTTTTGTCCTATAGCCCGCAACTGGCTAACCGATTGTTAAGACTGAGCGATCTAAGTGGGGAGGCCAGCCAGAAAGGCTTGCCCAGAATCAGAGGATTATCGTGCAGCAGCTCGCCCAGTTTTGGTCCCAACTCGACAGCCGCCGTAAGGTGATCGTCTTGGGTGCGACGGCCATTGTTTTTCTTGGTCTTGTGGGCCTGACCCGGCTTGCCGCGCAGCCCAATTATGCGCTTCTTTATAGTGGGCTGAGCCCAAAAGCCTCGGGGCAGGTGCTGGCTGCTTTGGATGCGCAGGGCGTGGCGCATGATGTGCGCAATTCGGCGATTTACGTGGACGCCATGCAGCGCGACACATTGCGGCTGACACTGGCTGCCGAGGGGCTGCCCGCGGGCGATGTGAACGGCTACGAACTGCTCGACAGCCTGTCGGGGTTTGGCACCACATCGCAGATGTTTGACGCAGCCTATATGCGCGCAAAAGAGGGGGAGCTGGCCCGCACCATCATGGCCAATCCGCAAATTACAGCGGCCCGCGTGCATATCGCGGCGGCCGGAAACTCGCCGTTCAAACGGGCGGAAACCCAGACCGCATCCGTATCACTGCGCGGCGCGGGCGGCGGCGTGTCGGATGATACGGCCGAGGCGATCCGCTTCCTTATATCCTCTGCCGTGTCGGGGTTGCAGCCGGGCAATGTGTCGGTAATCGACGCCGACCGGGGCACGGTGATTTCGCAAAATGACACCGCCTCCCCGCAACAGCTGGGGCTGGACCGGGCCGATATCCTGAAACGCAATGTCGAGCGGATCGTCGAGGCGCGCACCGGCACCGGCAACGCGGTGGTCGAGGTGAATGTCGAGACGCTGACAGATGACGAGCGGATCACTGAACGGCTGTTTGACCCCGAGGGGCGGGTGGTTGTCAGCACGCAAACCAACGAGACCAGCCGCAACTCGCAAAATTCCGAAGCGGGCGATGTGACCGTGGCCTCGAACCTGCCCGAGGGCGATGGCGCGGGCAGCGGGCAGTCGAACAGCGAAGATACCGAGACGCAGGAGACGATCAACTACGAGCTGTCCGAGACCACGCGCGAGCTGCGCAAGATGCCGGGCTCGATCCGCCGGATCAGTGTCGCGGTGCTGGTCGATGGTATCGAGGCGCCGGGCGAGGACGGGCAGCCTGTTTGGCAGGCCCGACCGGAGACTGAGTTGGTGATGCTGGAAGATCTGGTGAAATCCGCTGTCGGTTTTGACGCCGCGCGCGGCGACAGCGTGACCATCCGGTCTATGGAATTGCCGTCACTGGCCTTGGACGCGCTGGATGTTGCAGCGCCGGGCTGGGTCGCGTCGCAAAA
>CALFWN010000099.1 GCA_937928335.1 uncultured Litoreibacter sp.
CAGCTTCATGCCGCCGTAAAGCACCCGGCGCATGGCCGACTGAATGGTCATATCCACCGACAGGCGCAGCGGCGCGCCTTCCAAGGCGGGGTCACGCAGGAAATCGTCAAAGGCTTTCTCGACCCCGGCGGTGCCGATCACCTCGGCGGAATGCACGCCCTCGCGGCCAAAGGAGGCCCCGCCCAGCACATGGGAGGCCAGCTTGCCATTGGGATAAAGCCGCATCTCGCGCGGGCCGAACAGCAGGCCGGGATCGCCGATTTCATGCACGGCCTGTTGCTGCTCAGGGCTGATTTTCTTCTTTACCCACAGGAACTTGCGATTGCCGGTGAAATCCTTGACCAGCTTGGCCTCGTCAAGGTCAGGGAAGATTTCGACCAGCGCCTTGGCCGCGCGTTTCGGCTCGATCATCAATTGCGGCTGGGCGTAGAGCGAATTGGTGATCAGGTTGGTCGCCAGAACCCGGCCCTGCCGATCCACAATATTGGCGCGCTGTGCCACGATGGCAGCGGAGGAGGCGGAGGCCTGCGGCTCCACCGGCTCGGAGGAGGCCAGCACCGTCATCCGCGCGCCCACCACGGAGAAGCCCGCCAGAAACAGCACCGCCACGAACAAGAGCCTCGATTCCGCGCGCGCGCGCATCCGGTCACGCATCTCCTCGTGGCGTTGCCGGATATTTTCAGCCTCAATCCGGTCTGTGTTCTCACCGCGCAGACGCGCGGGCAGGATGCGGGCAAGTGGGCGGAGGGGGGTGCGCATCAGGGGTAATCTCCGTCAACTTCGGTATTCTCGATCTGGCCGCGCACATCGATGGAGCCCAGAAGCTCGTCGATATTGAACTCCGGCACCGGGTAGCCGACCTGTTTGAGCGCGCCGAACTGGTCGCGGGTGATCGGTTGCAGCTGCAGGCGCTCGAAATTCAGCGCGGCAAGATCTGCCAGACGCTCGGGGCGGTTCAGATAGGCCCATTCGGCCTGCAACACGGCCAGCGTTTCGCGCGAGGCGCCGATCTCGCGTTGCAGCGAGGTGGCGGTGCGCAGGGCTTCCTGGGTTTTGTAATTCTCGTAATAGGCCCAATAGGCCAGCCCCATCACCGCAAAGGCAAATGCACCAAATAACAAACCACGCATCAGAACAGGTCCTTTCCGACTAATTTGGGAAGCCCCAGCCCGGCGCGGTTGCTTTCGCGCGGGGGCTGGTCGGTGCGGGTGGCGACCCGCAATTTTGCCGAGCGCGCACGCGGGTTTCGTGCCAGCTCGTCCTTGTCTGCCGCGATGGCGCGGCGCGGTGTCAGCTCGAATGTGGGTGCGTCTTTTTCAACCGCAGGCGCGTAGCGCGACCCGCCTGATACTGCCCCTGCCCGCGCGGCCATGAATTTCTTGACCACGCGGTCCTCCAGCGAATGGAAGCTGACCACGGCCAGCTGCCCGCCGGGTCTTAACGCGCGCTCTGCGGCCTCCAACCCTTTGATAAGTTGGCCAAACTCGTCATTGACCGCGATGCGGATGGCCTGAAAGCTGCGCGTTGCCGGGTGGCTTTGGCCGGGTTTGGATTTCGGCAGGACGGCCTCGATCACCTCGGCCAAAGCGCCGGTGGTGGTGATCGGACGGGCCGACAGGATGGCGCGGGCGATGCGACGCGAGGCGCGCTCCTCGCCATATTGAAACAGGATGTCGGCGATCACCGCCTCATCGGCCCCGTTGACCAGATCCGCCGCTGACGGGCCGTCCTGCCCCATGCGCATATCCAGCGGGCCGTCGCGCAGAAAGGAAAAGCCGCGATCGGGCTGATCAAGCTGCATGGAGGAGACGCCAAGATCCAGAACCACCCCGTCCAGCGGCAAAAGGTCAGCGGCCAGCGTATCAAGGTCGGAAAACGTGCCTGCGACCAGCTTCATCCGCTCGCCGTAATCGCCGAGCCACGGCGCGGCGAGGTCAAACACGGACGGGTCGCGGTCCACGCCGATAACGGTATCCGCGCCGGCCTCAAGAAAGGCGCGGCTGTAGCCGCCCGCGCCAAAGGTGCCGTCCAGCCATGTGCCGGTGGGGTCAACATGGTCAAGAATTGCGTCGATGAGAACCGGCAGGTGCGGTGCATCACTTTCAAGATCACGCGCCCGGTCTGC
The DNA here is from genome assembly GCA_937928335.1 of uncultured Litoreibacter sp. GTDB lineage: Bacteria > Pseudomonadota > Alphaproteobacteria > Rhodobacterales > Rhodobacteraceae > Litoreibacter. The sequence continues at coordinate 2,126 of CALFWN010000099.1, forward strand.
CACGGCTACTCCCCTACGGACCCGAACGGGTCGTCATCAAGCCAGGTGAGAGGGTCGAAATCCTCGCCTTCCATCGCGATGAATTCCTCAAGATCGGCGTCACGCGCCTCAAATGCGGTGGGCGCCCAGATCTGGAACGTATCGCCGGAGGCGGTGAAATAGGCCTTGTCGGTGATGCCAATTTTCTTGCGCAGATGCGCGGGCAGTACCAGACGGCCAGTGTCGTCGGTCTGGGTGGGCAGCGATTGCCCGGTAAAGATGCGCTCAAGCACACGGCGGCGCTTCGAGCCGCGCGGCAGGACCTTGATCTTGGCGTCGACCTCCGCGATGGCGGTCACCGAGTAGCATTCAAGGTAATTCTGGTTTGCGCCGCCATAGACCACGATCACATTGGGCTGCAATCCATCGGTCCATTCGGGGTCAGCCGCCTCAAGCACACGGCGAAAGAGGGCGGGGATGGACACCCTGCCCTTGCTGTCCACCTTGTGGACGCTTTCACCTCTGAACGTCTGCGTCACGCGAAAGTGACCCCTTATGTTCGTTTCCCGCCCAGATTGTCGTGAATTAAAAACGGCGAGTTGATCTGCTGCCACTGATCAACTCGCCGTATGTTTCCCACTTGGGGAAGGACGGTCCCGCGCCACCTGGGGGGATGTCTGCTCGCGCAGGGGCCGTCGTCGTTCGATGTGAATGGGCGCCTGTATGAAACCTTTTCGGTCGCCTTTGGGGTTCTTAGTTGCCCCTTGTTTTTTAGCCCGTCCTCACCGTGGAACCTTTGTGCCACGGGGATTTATGGGAAGCAATGGAAATTTATGGTCCTAAATGGACATCAATGGGAAATGATGCTCTGAGCCACTGGATTTTTGGCCGTGGTAGCGGTTGGCCACCCGGCGACCCACTAGATATTGTGGATAATTTTTTTCACATGATTTCCCATAAAGTCCCAGATTTTCCCGGAGAAGCCGGGTTTTTTGCGGCTGCGGACCATGCCAGCCCAACGAATCACCTAGTTTTGAGCAATTTTGATTCGCAGATCAAGTTATCCACAGGCAGCCTACGCCACGGCAGGCCAAAGACCGCCGGTTGAAGGGCCGGTCTTGAGGCTCGCGCCATCTGACAGTGTATAGAGTGTAAGGGGTGCCGCGGGCTGGCTTATGCCATCTCTCTATGCCATCCCGCCGTCAATCAGCCGCTTGGCCAATATAGTGTAGGCATCCGCCACCGCGCCCTGCCCCGCCGCAATCGGCGTGCCGCTATCGCCCGCCAGACGGATATCCAGCTCAAGCGGGATCTCCCCGAGAAATGGCAGGCCCAGCGCCTCGGCCTCGGCAGCGACACCGCCATGCCCGAAGATATGCGCCTCGGTGCCGCAGGTCGGACATATATAATGGGACATGTTTTCAACCAGCCCCAGAACCGGGGTGTGCAGCGTCTTGAAC
>CALFWN010000100.1 GCA_937928335.1 uncultured Litoreibacter sp.
GAGGAGTTCCTGAAAACACAGGTGCCCGAGGTCAGCTATGTTGTGGCGCATGGGCAGATGGCGCCGGGCGATCTGGATCAGCGGATGAACGCGTTTTATGACGGCAAATATGACGTGTTGCTGGCCACCACGATTGTCGAATCGGGGATTGATATCCCGACCGCCAACACGATGGTCATTCACCGCGCCGACATGTTCGGGCTGTCACAGCTTTACCAGATCCGGGGCCGGGTGGGGCGCTCGAAAACGCGGGCCTACGCCTATCTGACCACCAAGCCCCGCGCCAAGCTGACCGCAACAGCCCAGAAGCGATTGCGGGTGCTGGGGTCCCTGGATTCCCTTGGGGCGGGGTTCAATATCGCGAGCCAGGATCTTGATATTCGCGGCGCGGGCAATGTGCTGGGCGAGGAGCAATCGGGCTCGGTGCGTGAAGTGGGCTATGAGCTGTATCAATCCATGCTGGAAGAAGCGATTGCCAAGATCCGCTCCGGCCAGATGGAGGGCGTGCCGGAGGCGGATGACCAATGGGCGCCTGTGATCAATCTGGGCGTGCCGGTGTTGATCCCGGAGGAGTATGTCTCGGATCTGGATGTGCGGCTGGGGCTTTACCGCCGATTGTCCGGCCTGACCTCCAAGGTCGAGCTGGAAGGCTTCGCCGCCGAGCTGATCGACCGTTTTGGCCCGCTGCCGCGCGAGGTGAACACGCTCTTGCTGGTTGTCCGCATCAAGGCGATGTGCAAACGGGCGGGGATCTCCAGGCTGAATGCAGGCGAGCGCGGGGCCACGATCGAGTTTCATGACAATAAATTCGCCAAGCCCGAAGGGCTGGTCGAATATCTGACCGACGCGCGCAATCTGGCCAAGATGAAGGACAACAAGATTGTCGTGCGCCGGGACTGGACGAAGGATGCCGACAAGATCAAAGGGGCTTTTGCGATTGCCCGTGATCTGGCGGAGAAGGCGGGGACGTTCAGGCCCGCGAAGAAGTCTGAGAAGACTTCGGCCTGACGGTCCTGGCTTAAACAGGGGCGCTTGCGCGCGCATGTTGTTTTGCGTTCTTTCAGGAGCTTTGCTCCTGAGCCACGCGGGCAAAACCTCAGAGTATTTGTGACCAAATGGAGAGGTATTGCCGCGCGTGCAGAGGTCAGACCGCGCCCTGATATTCACCACGGGCGGGGTAGTCATTGGCGATGGCAAAATCCAGCGCGCCCAGAAGCTCGCTGAAATGCGGGCGCACGAAGGGCATGGATTGCACCGACATGTAATAGAGGCTCTGGTCCTTGTTGACGAGAAACAGGCCGGGTTCGGAGAAGAGCGCGGGTTCTTCGATGCCGATGGAGGTTTTGCCGCGCGAGGTGGAGATATAGAGCCCCCAGTCGCGGGCCTGTTGCAGCGGCAGATCATGGGCGAAGCGCAAGGTGGAGGCCCCGATCTTGTCGGCCATCGCCTGGGTGCGCTCCGCGCCATCGGAGGAAATGGCGATGGTCTTGACGCCTTTTTCGGCGAATTTCGGCGTCAGCTTTTCCAGCTCCTTGAGATAGGTGGCGCAGATCGGGCAGTGCAGCCCGCGGTAAAAGCAGATCACCGTCCCCAGATCGGCGCCGTCCGTGGCAAGGTCGAACTGACCCCCGCCCAGAAGTGGCAATGACAGGTTCGGGGTTTTTTCGCGCGGCATCAACATGGGGGAGTTCCTTCATGGCTGTTGGGTGTGTCGAGCTTTAAGTGGCGCTGTGCCGCCGCGCCACGCCAAAAGGCGCACAGGTCTTGTGCGCGGGGCCTGGTACGGTGCGGCTCAGGCGGCGCGCAGCCCGAACCGTATCATGGCAAAGCCCAGCAGTGACAGGGCCGAGAGCGCAAAGGCCCAAGGGACGGGCGTGCCGTCAAAGGCCAGCCCGATGGGGATCGCGATGGCCACACCGAGCATGGTCGCGACAGAGCCGATCACGGAGGCAGCCAGGCCTGCAATATGGCCCACGGGCTCCATTGCCAGCGCGTTGAGATTGCCGATCACCAGCGCGACCATAAAGAAGATCGTCGCAGTCCACAGGACAAACAGCGCGAAGGGCAGCTCGCCCGTCAGGCTTGCGATCACCACCACGGATGACAAAAGCGCCTGACTGCCAAAGCCCAGCTGCGCCATCTGGCGCATCCCCAGCGCCATCACCAGACGGGCGTTGAGGATGCTGGCCGTGCCGCCGATCACGGCGATGAGCGCGAACCATTGGGGGAAGCTGTCCGCGCGGCCAAATGTGTCGTCAAACACCGGCTGGACCGTGCTGAGTGTGGCAAAAAGGATGCCGAAGGTCAGCGACTGAGTGAGCGTGCTGAGGGTGAAGCTGCGATGCGAGAAACATTCGCGGGTCGCCGCCCACAGCGCGGAGGGCTGAAACGGGCGGCGGCGCTCAGGGGGCAGGGTTTCGGGCTGACGCAGCGCCAGCCATGTGGTGGAGAGCAGGCAAAATGCGATGAAAGCCGCGAAGATCATCCGCCAGCCCACGGCCTCGATGATCAGCGCGCCGATAAAAGGCGCGATGGCCGGGACCAGCGTGAAGATCATCATCGCATAGGACATGATCTGCGCCATGCGGCGGCCCTGATAGATGTCGCGGATGATGGCCAGTGCCACCACGCGCGGGCCTGCCACGCCCAGCCCCTGCAGCGCGCGGGCGGCCAGCATCTCGTTGAGGTTGTTGGACTGCCAGGCCATGCCCGCCCCGATGATATAGAGCCCAGCCCCGCACAGGATCACGGGCTTGCGGCCAAAACTGTCGGAAAGCGGTCCGGTGAAAAGCGTGCCGATCCCCATGCCGAAGACAAAGGAGGTCAGGATCAGCTGCGCGCGGTTGGGGGCGTCGGGGCTGATTTCAGCCGCGATTTCGGGCAGGGCGGGCAGCATCGCATCGACGGAGAAGGCAACCATTGCGAACAGCATGGCGATGAGGCCGATGAACTCGGGCTGTGAGAGGCGCTGTTCATGGCTCACACAGGCGACCTCTTGAGCAGCAGCCAGCCCGCGACCAGCCAGATCATGATTTCGAGCATGAAGCTCCAATGGGCCATGAAGGACAGGATGAAATGCGTATGTGTCGGCTGAACCGTGCTCAGGCTGAACATCTGCTCGGAGAACGGCCACAGCCACATGATGCCGCCCGCGACGCTATCGAGGCAGAGATGCGTGAGCCATGCTGCAAAGAACCAGAAAACGGCCTGTTTCAAAGCGGCCGGGAGCCGCAGGGCAAGCGGTGTTGCGACAGCCAGAAGTATCAGCCAAAAGCCGGGGGCGTGGACCCAGTAGCGGTGATGGTGAACCGCGCGGCCATCAACGAAATAGAAAAACAGCAGATCAAGATCGGGCCAGACAGCGCCCAGCAGGCAGGCCCAGAATACAGGTTTTGAGGGGCGGCGGTTGACGCGTGCCAGGATATAGCCGGATGGCAGATGGGCCGTGATCATCAGGCCTCAGGCCTGATCAGGTTGGACGCGCAGCTCGGACAGGACGCGTTCCCAGAGATCGGCGGGTTGCGCGCCGGGGAGCACATGTTGGTTGGCAACCACAAAGGTCGGCACGCCGGTCACGCCACGGGCGCGGGCATGGGCGTCGCGCTGGGCGATATCGTCGCGATCCGCGTCACTGGCCAGAAGCCGCGTGACCATATCGGAGTTCATTTCCGCCTCGGTCGCGATCTCGGTCAATACGGCATGATCGCCAATGTCGCGCCCCTCGACGAAATAGGCTTTGAACAGTTTGGAGACGATGGCGGTTTGGCGGCCCTCCAGCCCGGCCCAGTGAATGAGCCTATGCGCGTCGATCGTGTTGGGCGTGGTCTTGATGCCCTCGAAATTGATCTCGAGCCCGGCGGCAATCGCGGCATCCTCGATACGCCCGTACACCTTGATTGCATTTTCCTTGCCGCCGAACTTGGTCTCAAGATATGTGCGCCGATCCATGCCGCCTGCGGGCATGTCGGGGTTCAGCTGGAACGGGTGCCATTCGATCTTGAACGGGTGGTCGTGGTTTTTCTCAAGCGCGCGGTCCAGCCCGGCCTTGCCGATATAGCACCACGGGCAGATCGGGTCAGAGATGATATCAAGCTGGATCGTTGCAGTCATGTCAGGCCTCATAGCTGTCGCGCAGCGCGCGTCGGTTCAATTTGCCGTTTGCGCCATATGGTAGATCGGCCAGGCGGATGTAAAGCCGGGGCTGTTTGTAGCGGGCCAGTTTTTCCTGCGCATGGGCGCGCAACGCATGTTCATCGCCATCACCGACATAATAAAGCGCAATAAGCGACGTGTCGGGGGAGGTTTGCAGCTCGACGGCGGCGCAGGCGGTGACGCCATCTGCGCGCGACAGGGCGGCCTCTACCTCAAGGGGCGAGACGCGGTAGCCGCCGGCATTCATCATATCATCGGCGCGGCCCAGATAGGTGACCGCGCCATCAGCGGCCATCTGCGCCATGTCGCCGGTGCGAAACCAGTTTTGGCTCAGGGGTTGCGCACCGAGATAGCCCAGCATCAATCCCGGGTCGGACCCCGCCACGGCCAGCTCGCCCGGCATGTCGACATCAGCCACCCTATCCCCGTCGAGAATGGCCACGCGGCGACCGGGTTGGGGCCTGCCGGAGCTGCCCTCTGGGGCCGGGTGCGCGGGGCTGCCGGAGATGAAGGTGGAGCATTCCGACATGCCGAGCGCCTCGTGAATGGCGGTGCCGGTGGTCTGCTCCCATGCGTGGCGGATGGGGGCGGGAAGCTGCTCGCCTGCGGACAATCCGTGGCGCAGCGCGGGCAGCTTGTCCGGGAAAGGGTGGCGGAGCATCTGGCGATAGACGCCCGGCGCGGCGGCGAAGATCGAGATGCGGTTTTGCGCCATGATTGCGGGCAGTTCCGAAACCGGCGTGCCTTCGGGCGTGACAAGGGCAGTGGCCCCGATGCTCCACGGGTCCATCAGGCCGGTGCCCAGCGTGTAGGTCCAGTTGAAGGCCCCGGCATGGAGCATCCGGTCGTTTTCGGTGAGCCCGTACCAGCCATGATGCATCATGCGCCGCGCCCAGATCGCGCGATGCGCGTGACAGACCCCGCGCGGGGCCCCTGATGTGCCTGAGGTGAAGATGATATAGGCCAGCCGGTTCGGATCGCCCATCACCGGCGGGGCCGGGGGCAGGGCGTGCATCTCGCGCAGACGGTTCGTGGTGATCAGCGGCAGGCCGTGGCGCAGGGGCAGGGCGGTAGAGCCATCGGTGAGGATGGCCTGCGGCTGGCATATGTCGCAAAGCGCCGTGACCTCCGTTTCGGTGAGCTGGGCTGATGTGGGCACCGGGATGATGCCCACATAGAGCGCGGCGAGATAGGCCAGTGGAAATTCGAGCCGGTTGCCGAGCCGAAAGAGCAGCCGGTCACCGGGCCGCAACCCGTGGGACAACAGCCCCGTGGCGATGCCACGGACATGGGTGCGCAGCGTGCCGTAGCTGATCGTGCTGCCGGGGGCCGTGCGCGTGGCGGGCAGCTCGAAGGCTATGCGCCCATCGGGCGCGCCCGCGCCTGCCAGCACATAGGCGGCCATGTTGAAGGGCGCAGGGCAGGGGGGCGGCGGGCCTTGGTCGAATATCGCGCTCATCGCCTAGCGCTAGGGCGCGGCGTGTCGAGATGCAAGCATCCGGCGGCCTATTCGCGCGAAAACAGCCATGCAAGCGCCCCGGTGGCCAGCGCGGCGGTGAGCAGCTGGACGGCGATAAAGGCAGGTGCATGGGCCGGGTCGATGCCCGCGAATGTGTCGCTGAACCCGCGCGCGATGGTGACGGCGGGGTTGGCAAAGCTGGTTGAGGAGGTGAACCAATAGGCCCCGGTGATATAGAGCGCGACCAGCATCGGCACCGCGTCTGGGCGGGATTTGAGCCCGCCGAAGATCATCAGGAGCAGCCCGAACGTGGCGATGGCCTCGGAGAGATATTGCGCAGCCCCGGTGCGGGATGTGGTCGACAGCTGGAAGACCGGCAGCCCGAACATCAGATGCGTGAGCCAGACGCCCAGAATGGCGCCGATGATCTGGGCTGTGACGTAGCCGAGCGCCCTGGGCGTGGTGATGTCCGCGCGCAGCCGAAAGGCCAGCGTCACGGCGGGGTTGAAATGCGCGCCTGACACGGGGCCAAGGATCGTGATCAGCACATAGAGGATGCAGCCCGTGGCGATGGCATTGGCCAGCAGGGCTATGGCTGTGTTGCCACCTGCCAGCGCCTCGCCCATGATGCCGGAGCCGACAACGCCGATGAGAAGAAATGCGGTGCCGAGCGCCTCGGCGATGATGTTGCGGGTCATGGGCCTCTGTCGTCTGGCTGCGGGGCCCGGGGCGGGCTGCGCCTCCCCCCGGATTTGGTGACGCTAGAGGCGCTTTGTAAAGGTGGCATGTCAAGCGTTGGGCGCGTGAGGCGCAAAAGAAAACGGCCCTTCCCGAAGGAAAGGCCGTTCATGTGGTGATGAAAGCGGGCCGGGGGAGGGTGGCCCGCTTTGACCCCCCGTGGCTTAGTTGAGGACGCGCTCGGCAGCGGAGTCGTTATAAAGCGCGAACATTTGTGTCAGCGCGAAGCTGTCGACATTGCGTGCACGGTCGAAATTCACTTCGTTTTCGGCAGGCGACGGGTTGGTCAGCGCGAACAGCTCAGCAGCTGCGACCGGGTTGCCTGTCGATGTTTCGCTCACGATACGCTCAACGGCGCTGTCATTTTCCAGCGCGAAGAAGGCCTGGGCATCGGTGATGTCGGCAGCAGCAGGAGCGGCGGCGAAAGACAGGGCAAGTGCGGCGGATGCGATGATGGTTTTCATGATGTGATCTCCAGTTTTAGTGTGCCTTGCGGCGGTTTGTTGAACAGCATGTTTGCTGCTGATGAGTTGGATATGGTGCGGTCATGCGCAGTCGACCACGTAATCAAACGTCGTTTTGGGCCGCTTTTGGTGCGCAGATGCACAAATTCTGTGGGATTCAGGGAAGACGATAACGCCAGCGTGAGAAAATGCTCACAAACCGTGAGATCGTTGAAATCAGGGTATAATTCCAGCTGCTGGGCGATGCCTCAGGAGAACATCGCCCGCAGATCAACGGTGGAGCGCGCGTTGAGATCGGACCAGTGATTGTGCAGAAATGCCTCTGCCCCGGCGCGGCCTGCCTCTTTCAGCTCCCCCAGCACAAACGGGGTGGGCACCATCTTGGTGGCTACGGAAAGCTGGGTCATCAAACGGTCATCCGAGATCATATGCACCAGCACATCTTCCATAGTGCCCGGCTTCACCGCACCGTTGGAGAGCAGGTTGCGCACGAATTGAATGGCGCGCAGTTCGCGGAACAAAGAGCCGTTGAAGCTGATCTCGTTGATCCGGTTCTGGATCTCCTGCGGTGATCTGGGGATGTCCTCGCGGTGCAGCGGGTTGATATTGATGATGACGATATCCTGCGTGTCATTTTCAAAGAGCGGGAACAGGGCCGGGTTGCCCATATAGCCGCCATCCCAATAGGCCTCTTCCTGGCCGGTGCGGGGGTCGAATTTCTCCACCGCCTTGAACAGCGTGGGCAGGCAGCCAGAGGCCAGCAGGGCGCAGCTATCGATCTCCTCGCCTTCAAAAATGCGGATCTTGCCGGTGCGGACATTGGTGGCGCAGATGAACAGCTCCGGCCCCTCAGCGGCACAGACCTTGTCATAGGAGAGCTGATCCACGATGGCCCCCAGCGGGTGCGGCAGCAGGTGGCCGAACTGGTAGGGGCTCATCATGCGGCTCATCATGTCGGCGGCCATGAAGGCGGGGGAAAGCTCCATCGCCTTGCTGACGCTTTGCGGGGTCACGCCGGTCATCCATGCGGGCAGGGAGGGTTGCTCCAGCGCGCCGATCTCCTGCCAGAGCCATGCGAGCTTCGCCCGCGCCCCGTCGCGGCCATCCTCGACCCAGCCGGATTTGAGCGCGGCGGCGTTCAAAGCGCCGGCAGAGGTGCCGGACATGCCGGTGATCTCCAGCCGGTCTTCCTCAAGCAGGCGGTCGAGCACGCCCCATGTATAGGCGCCATGCGCGCCGCCGCCTTGCAGCGCAAGGTTGATCGACTTGGAGGAGGATTTAGCCATTGCCGTTTAATCTGTCATAGGCGGCGTCTTTCAGGCCGACCCGTGTGAAGGTCGAGCTGCATAGAAACATGTTGTCAATATAGAGCCGCTCGCGGCCCGCTTCTTCTTGCGCGCTCATAGTGCCGTCCAGCCGCCATCAACACTGATCGTGGTGCCGGTGATTTGCGCGGCTGCGTCTGAGCAGAGGAACGCGGCCACCCCGCCCAGCTGCTCAGTGGTGGCGAATTCCTTGGAGGGCTGGCGCTCCAGCAGCACCTTCTCGATCACCTCTTCTTCCGTCATGTTGTATTTCTTGGCCGTGTCGGGGATTTGCGCCTCGACCAGCGGGGTGCGCACATAGCCGGGGCAGATGGCATTGGCGGTGATCGGCTCCCGCGCGGTCTCAAGCGCCACCACTTTGGTCATGCCGACCACGCCATGTTTGGCGGAGACATAGGCGGATTTATAGGGCGATGCCGTCAGGCCGTGGGCCGATGCGATATTGACGACCCGGCCCCAGCCCGCCTTGCGCATCATGGGCAGGGCTGCCGCGGTGGTGTGAAACACGCTTGAGAGCATGATGGCGATGATCATGTCCCATTTCTCGGCGGGGAATTCATCGATGGGGGCCACATGCTGGATGCCGGCATTGTTGATCAGGATATCGACCTGCCCGGCTTTCTCGACCAGCGCGCGGGCCGCATCGCCCTTTGACAGGTCAGCCTGAATATAGCGGGCGGTGGTGTTGGTCTCGCGCGAGATCTCCTCGGCCAGCGCGTGGTCTTCCTGATTGTCCGTGTAGGAGTTCAGCACGACATTTGCGCCAGCACGCGCCAGTTCCTGCGCGATGCCAAGGCCGATGCCCGAATTGGAGCCGGTGATGAGGGCGGTTTTTCCTGTGACGGACATATGCGGGGTATCCTTGTGCTGGTCTGTGGTTCTGCACCCTATATATGCTGCAACTGCGAAAGGCACGTGGGCTTTGCGCGAGGCTCCGCAATCGGCTTGAATATGCGATTTGCAGAAGGGCAAAAAAAAACACCAGCCGAAGCTGGTGTTAAGTTATTGAGGCAGGTTTCATACAGGCAAGAAACCTATCGAGCAGTAAGAGCTTTATAAGCAATGACTTGCCTCTCGCCAAGCATAAAGTTTGTGTTGGTCAAAAAGCCTCTTTACGGTCAAAGGTAACAAAAAATGGGCTATGCGGGAGAGTTGCCAAAATGAGATCAGTGTTTTTCCAAGCCGGAACTTCCTTGGCCTTCGCAGCAAGCCTTCTGCTTGGCGGGGCGGCGTTGGCAGAGCCGAAACATGGCATAGCTATGTATGGCGACCCCGCGCTGCCACCAGACTTTGTGTCTTTGCCCTATGTGAATGCAGATGCCCCGTTTGGCGGACAGGTCTCGGCGGGCGAGGTGGGCAGCTTCGATTCCCTTAACCCGCATATCCAAAAGGGGCGTGTGCCCTGGCAGCTGCGCTTCCTGGCCTACGAGTCCCTGATGGGGCGCAGTTTGGACGAGCCATTCACCCTTTATGGGCTGCTGGCCGAATCGATAGATGTCAGCCCGAGCGGCGATTCTGTGGAATTTGTCCTGCGCGAGGAGGCCAGGTTCTCGGATGGCAGCCCGGTGACGGTGGAGGATGTGATCTGGTCTTACGAGACGCTGGGCACCAAGGGCCACGGCCGGTATCGCGGCAGCTGGACCAAGGTAGAGCGCGTCGAGCAGACCGGGCCGCAATCGGTGAAGTTCACCTTCAATGTGGAGGACCGCGAGCTGGCGCTGATCATGGGGATGCGCCCGATCCTGAAAAAGGCGCAATGGGAGGGCAAGGAGTTTGAAAACTCCGGGCTGGACGTGATCCCGATCTCCTCGGCCCCGTATGTGATCGACGATTTCGAGGCGGGCCGGTTCGTGTCACTGAAACGCAACCCCGATTATTGGGGGCAGGACATCCCGTTTCGCAGGGGCACCAATGTCATTGACGAGGTGCGGATGGAGTTCTTCTCGGACGCCACGGCGATGTTTGAGGCCTTCAAGGCGGGCGAGCTGACCTCGCACCGCGAAACCAACGCCCAGAAATGGGCGCAGCAATTCGACTTTGCCCGCGTGACATCGGGCGATGTGGTGAAAGCCGAGATCCCGCATGACCGCCCCTCGGGGATGACCGGCTTTGCGATGAACACGCGGCGCGAGGTCTTCAGCGACTGGCGCGTGCGTGAGGCAATGATCCAGGCGTTCAACTTCGAGTTTATCAACACGGCACTCAATGGCGGGGATCAGCCACGGATTACCTCTTATTTCTCCAACTCGGTTCTGGGCATGGGGCATGGCCCCGCAGAAGGCCGGGTGCTTGAGCTGCTGGAGGCCCATAAGGACACGCTGCAACCCGGCACGATCGAGGGCTACAACCTGCCCGAAAGCGACGGCTCGCAGCGCAACCGCAAGGGCATTGTCAAAGCGCAGGAGCTGCTGGCGGAAGCGGGTTATGAGGTCAAGGACGGGGTGATGACCTCGGCCGATGGCAAACCGCTGAGCTTCAAGATACTGGCCAGCTCGGGCAGCTCGGAAGTGGCGGCGATTTTGAACATCTACACTCAGGCGCTGGAGCGGATCGGGGTATTTGTCACCGTCGATACCATTGACGGCGCGCAATACCGCGAGCGCACGGATCAGTTTGATTTCGACATGACCTATTTCACCCGTGGGCTGAGCCTGAGCCCGGGCAACGAGCAGCTGGCCTATTGGGGCACGGATGCCGCCGACACCAACGGCTCGCGCAACCTGCCGGGCATCCAGATGCCCGCGATAGATGCGATGGTGCAGGAGATGGTGACCTCGAGCAGCCGGGAGGATTACGTGGCCGCCGTCAAGGCGCTGGACCGGATGCTGATGGCCGGGCGCTATGTGATCCCGATTTGGTACTCGCCCTTTTCGCGGCTGGCTCATAATAAGGAGATGAAACGCCCCGCCATCACGCCCGCCTATGGCGACTGGCCGGGCTACCTGCCGGATCTGTGGTGGGTGGAAGACAAGTAAGAGGGCCCGCAACAAGGGCTTCAGCGAAGAGGGAACGCAGAAGATGAAACGGATAATACTGGCGCTGGTGGCATTGGGCGCGATGGGCACGGTCTCGGCCTGCAACACGGTTGAGGGTGTGGCCGAGGATGTCAAACAAACCAGCAAGGCCGTGCGCCGCGCCATTTAGGCCTGCGACACTGCGCGGCCTTTCCCCCTTTGGCGGCGAGGCCTAGACCTGCATGGAGAGGAGCGTCTTTCCATGCAACCGTTGAATGCGGCCTATTCCTGGCGCGGTGACGCGGGCGTGCCGGAGTTTGACGACGCCGGATCGCTGACCGTGATGGACGCGACCTGCGGGCTTTGCGCGCGCGGGGCCACATGGATCGCCCGCAATGACCGGGCGGGCGCCTTTCGGATCATCCCTGTGCAATCTCCGCTTGGCGCGGGGCTGCTGCGCCATTTCGGGATGGACCCTGACGACCCGTTATCCTGGCTCTATCTGGAGGACGGGCTGGGCTACAGCTCGCTTGACGCCACGGTGCGGGTCGGGTGCAGGCTTGGCGGCCGCTGGCGCGTGCTGGAGGCGCTGCGGGTGATCCCGAAACCGCTGCGTGATGCGGCCTACGCGTTGGTGGCGCGCAACCGCTACAAGATCATGGGCCGCGCCGATCTTTGCGCGATGCCCGACCCGGATGTGCAGCGCAGGCTCTTGCGATGAAAGTGGTGATCCTCGGCGGCTACGGGGTGTTTGGCGGCAGGCTGGCGCAGCTGTTGCTGGCGGACGGGCTGCGCGTGGTGGTGGCGGGACGCTCGCAGGCCAAGGCGCAGGCCTTCACGGCCAGACATGGCGGGGAGGCATTGCGGCTTGATCTGCGCGACAGCGCGGCCTTGCGTGCGGCGTTGGAGCCCGGCGACGTGCTGGTTGACGCAGCCGGGCCATTTCAGATCTATGGTGATTACAGTGTTGCGCGGGAGGCCGTAGATTGCGGCTGCCACGTGCTGGATCTGAGCGACGACGCGGAGTTCACGGCGGGGATCACTGAAGTGGACGAGATGGCGAAGGGCGCGGGCGTGACAGTGTTGTCCGGGGTCTCATCCGTGCCTGCGCTGTCAAGCGCGGTGGTTGAACATCTGCGCGCGGGTCTGGACGAGATCGCGCTGATTGACACAGCCATCTTGCCGGGCAACCGCGCGCCACGCGGTCGGTCGGTCATGGCAGCGATCCTGTCACAGGTCGGGCGGCCAATGC
>CALFWN010000101.1 GCA_937928335.1 uncultured Litoreibacter sp.
ATAACAGCTCTGTCCGGGGGCCTGCTGACGGTATCGCGCAGACGATCGGTGATGATCTCGCACGTGATTTTGCGTTGGAGTACACCAAGGACGGCCGTTCAGGTGAGGTCATCGATATTTCCGATGCCGGGATGCTGGGCATCCTGACCGAGGGCAATGATCAGTTCTCCAGAGCAGATATGTTCGAGTTCCTCGCATAATCGAACCGGAAGCGGCATCGCGTCTCACTTACGGTGCCGCTTGCGCGCATAGCATATGAAGAAAAGCCCGCCTCGATGGCGGGCTTTTTTGTTTGGCCGCAACAATCATGGCGGCTGCAACCGGGCAGGAATTTCACTGGTTCGAATCAGGGCGTCTTGCCCTCAGCCCTCCCGGAAGGCTCGGGCGAAATAGTCGGTCAGCGGTTTGGACAGGTAATTCAGCGGAGATCTTTCCGCCGTTGTGATGAAAGCCTCGACCGGCATACCGGGCAACAGGATCTGGCCGTTCAGTTTCTCCATCTCGCCGTCTTTGGGCACCAGTTCGACCTGATAATAAGACGCACCCGTGGCCTCATCGACAAAGACATCGGCAGAAAGCTTTTTGACCTGCCCGAAAATTTCCGGCGTCATGCGCTGATCCAGCGCGGCAAAGCGCAGGGATGCGTCCTGCCCCACATGAACCTGATCCACATCAATAGGGTCGACCCTTGAGGAGACAACCATCGGCTGGTCCTGCGGGATGATATACATGATCGGCTCCGCAGGTGAGACCACCGATTGCAGGGCAAAGATACGGCTGTCATAGACCACGCCGCTGACCGGCGCCCGCACGTCCATGCGCGACAGGGTGTCTTTGGTGATCAAACGCTGCTGCACCAGTTCCACCTCCTGAGTCTGGAGGTCCCGCAGGGCGGTGATTGCCTCTTCGCGCAGCTGCGAGGTCAGCGCGATACGCTCAATATTCAAAGCGGCGATCTGCCCGCGTAACTGTGCCACGCTGGCAGTGGTGCTGCCGATTTCTCCCAACAGGCGCGCCTGTTCGCGTTGCAGCGCAGAGACACGCGACGCAGGGGCCAGACCCTTTTCAAAGAGCTGCAGGCTGTCGGCAAGTTCGGTTTCGATCAGGCCCTCTTGTGTCTCCAGCGCTGCAAGCTGTGCAGACGCCCCTTCGATCTGGTTTTCGGCCTGCGCGATCTGTTCGAGGATTTGCTCGGAACTCTGCTGCAAGGACGTGGCGCGCGCCTCGAAAAGCTGCGCCTGCCCGTCAATCAGCGCCTGCACATCAGGGTCTTCAGCGGCCAGTTCCTGCAAGTCCTCCGAGACCTCCAGGGCCGAGAGCCCGTCCCGTTCCGCCTGCAGGCGGGCCTTGCGCGCAAGGATTTCGAATAGCTGCCCTTCGACAATTGCCAATTCCGACACCAGCCGCGTGTCATCGAATTTCAGCACCACGTCTCCGGCAGCGACCTGATCGCCGTCCTTCACCAATAGCGCGCCGACAACGCCGCCCTCGGGATGCTGAAGCACCTGACGGTTCGATTCCACCTGTATCATGCCCGAGGCGATCACGGCCCCGGCGATGCGGGCCTGCACGCTCCACACGCCCAATACCCCGACGAGGATCAGCAATGCCAATCCGCCGACAAACAATGGGCCCTTCGCCGTCCATTTTCGGGGTGTCTGTGGGGCTGCGCTCATGATGTGCCTGCCGTTGCCAGAGATTTTTTGATCTTTTGGACATTGCTGACCATAGATTTCAGCACTGTGTCACGCGGACCATCAGCCTTGATCTGTCCGCCATCAATGACCACCAGCCGGTCACATTCCGAGATTGCAGAGGGGCGATGGGTTGTGATGATGACCGCGCGGTTGCTTGCCTTGAATTCACGGACCGCACGGTTCAGCGCCACAGATCCGTCATTGTCCAGCGCAGAATTGGGCTCGTCCAGGATCAGCAGAACCGGGTCTCCGTAAAACGCCCGCGCGAGAGCAATCCGCTGGCGCTGCCCCCCTGACAGCTGACTGTCATCGCCATGCACAATCGTATCGTACCCGTCCGGCAGCGTCAGGATCATGTCATGGGCATTGGCCCGCTTTGCGGCTTCGACAACCTCTGCCCCATCAGGCCGGGTCGACATGCGCGCGATATTGTCGGCAATCGTTCCCGAAAAGAGCACGACATTTTGCGGCAGATAGCCGATATAGGATCCAAGATCATTGGGGTCATATTGATCCAGCGTTGCCCCGCCAAACCGCACCTCTCCGGTTGCGACATGTGTCAGGCCCAAAAGCGTTTTGACCAATGTTGTCTTGCCTGACCCGCTTTTGCCGATGATCCCCAAAGCCTCCCCCGCGCCCAAATGGAACGAGACGTTCTTCAAGGTCGGGAACTTGGCCCCCGGTGCCATGACCGACACGCCCGAGAAAGAGATATTGGCCTCTGGCTGTGGCAAGGTCAGCGTGTCGGGGGTGGGCGGCGTGGTTTCCAGCAAGGCACCAAGCGCAGACCACGCCGCGCGCGCACGCTGCACCAATGCCCATTGCCCGATGGTCTGTTCAATCGGCGCCAGCGCACGGCCCAGCATGATGGAGCCCGCGATCATCGCCCCGGCCGTCATCTCCCCCCGCAGCACCAGATAGGCCCCCAAAGCCAACATCGCAGAT
>CALFWN010000102.1 GCA_937928335.1 uncultured Litoreibacter sp.
AGGCCGTGCCGCAACAGCGTTGGCGGCCTTTGTTCTGGGCGCGGTTGCAGCGCTTGGACAGGCCCCGTGGAGCCTGTGGTGGATATCCTTGCCTGCACTGGCAGGGGTCTTTGTGCTGTTGCGCAAGGCGCAATCCTGGCATCGGGCCGCATGGGTCGGCTGGACCGCGGGGGCGGGCTATTTCGCGTTGGCGCTGTTCTGGATCATCGAGCCGTTTCTGGTCGATATCCCGCGACATGGCTGGATGGCGCCCTTCGCGCTGTTCTTCGTCTCGACAGGTTTCGCGCTGTTTTGGGGGCTGGCCTTTGGGCTCGCCCATTGGTGGGGCGGCCCCGTGCGGCAGTTGCCCTTTGCGGTTCTGCTGCTTTGTGCGGTTGAGGTGATACGGGGCCTGATCCTGACAGGGTTCCCCTGGGCCATGATCGGCCATATCTGGACCGACCATCCCGCGCTGCAGCTTGCGGCTTTGGGCGGGGCGGGGCTGTTGACGCTGTTCACGCTGGCGATCTCTGCAGTGCCTGTCATGACCGGCAGACCCCTGATCGGCGTCGCGTTTGCGGCAGCTTTGCTGGCAGGGGGCTGGGGCTACGGCGCGGCGGTGCTGGCTGGGCCTGACGCGCCCGAGACCGCCAAGACGGTCCGGCTGGTGCAGCCAAACGCCTCGCAGCATCTGAAATGGGATCCGGCCCATGCCGGCAGGTTTTTCGAGCGCCAGCTTGCGATGACCCGAGAGCCTGCGGATACCAGGATCGACCTGATCGTCTGGCCCGAGACCTCCCTGGCGACCCGTCTGGATCAGGCACAGGTCGCCATACAGGCCATCGCTGACGCCGCGCAGGGCGTGCCGGTGATCTTTGGCGGCAATGATGTGGTCGAGGGGACCTATCGCAACACGATGGTCAGCCTGAATGCCGCAGGTGCGCGGGCGGATAGCTACTACAAGCACCATCTCGTGCCTTTTGGCGAATATGTACCGCTCGGCGATTTTCTGGCCAAGTTTGGCATAAGCGGGCTGGCCGCGCGGGACGGCGCTGGCTACGGCACCGGACCGGGCCCGCGTTTGATCGAGATCGACGGGCTGGGCCGCGCCTTGCCGTTGATCTGCTACGAGTTGATCTTTCCGCGCCATCTGCGCACCGCCGAGCGGCCCGATTTCATCCTGCAGATCACAAATGATGCGTGGTTCGGCAATATTTCGGGCCCGTATCAGCATCTCGCCCAGGCGCAGCTGCGCGCCGTCGAGCAGGGCCTTGGGCTGGTGCGCGCCGCTAATACGGGGATTACGGCGGCAATCGATGCAAGGGGGCGCGTGCTGCGTGAAACCCCGTTGAACGAGGCAGGCTATCTGGACACGGACCTGCCCGGAGCCTTGCCGCCGACCCTTTACACCAAGGTCCACGATTGGGGGATCGCGGCCGTTTTGCTGGTGTTGCTGATTGTCGCAACCACCGTCCCTCGAAGATTGCACGATTGACCTAGCCGCCTATGGCCAGTAGGCCCTGAAAGATACAAAATGCCACAACGGCTTCCTGACGTGGCGGATGAGCAAAACCGGAGCGCTTTTCATGGCACGCGACAGCTATCTATTTACCTCGGAATCTGTATCCGAGGGTCACCCCGATAAAATCTGCGATCGCATTTCTGACGCGATCCTGGACGCTTTCCTCACAGAGGAAGCAATGGCGCGGGTGGCCTGCGAAACCTTCGCCACGACCGACCGGGTCATCGTTGGCGGCGAGGTCGGCCTGTCGACCCGCGACAAGCTGGACGGCTTCATGATGGGCGTCGAAGACATCGTGCGCGGCTGCGTCAAGGATATCGGCTACGAGCAGGAAGGCTTCCATTGGAAGAACCTGAAATTTGACAACCTGCTGCACCCGCAATCGGCCCATATTGCGCAGGGCGTGGACAAGGATGGCGCGGGCGATCAGGGCATTATGTTCGGCTATGCCTGCACTGAGACGCCCGAGCTGATGCCCGCCCCGATCCAGTATTCCCACGCGATCCTGCGCAATCTGGCAGAGGCGCGTCACGCAGGCGAGGTGCCTCAGCTTGGCCCGGATGCCAAATCGCAGCTCTCGGTGCAATATGAGGATGGAAAGCCGGTGGGTGTGACCTCCATCGTGCTTTCGACGCAGCATCTTGACGATGCCATGAGCTCGGGGGATGTGCGCGCGGTGGTCGAGCCCTATATCCGCGCCACATTGCCCGACGGTTGGATATCGGACGCGACTGAATGGCATGTGAACCCGACGGGCAAGTTTGTCATTGGCGGGCCCGATGGCGATGCCGGTCTGACGGGCCGCAAGATCATTGTCGACACCTATGGCGGTGCGGCCCCGCATGGTGGTGGCGCGTTTTCGGGCAAGGACCCGACCAAGGTGGATCGCTCCGCAGCCTATGCTGCGCGCTACCTTGCCAAGAATGTCGTGGCCGCAGGCCTGGCCTCGCGCTGCACCATCCAGCTGAGCTATGCTATTGGTGTGGCCAAGCCGCTCTCGATCTATTGCAACACGCATGACACGGGCGAGGTTGACGAGGCGGCGATTGAGAAGGCGGTTGCGGGCTGCATGGACCTGACGCCGCGCGGTATTATCGAGCATCTGGGCCTGCGTCGCCCGATCTATCAACGCACCGCCGCCTATGGCCATTTTGGACGGGATGCGGCGGAAGATGGCGGTTTCTCCTGGGAGAGGACTGATCTTGCGGATGGGTTGAAGCGGGCCGTCTAAGCTCGCATTAACCCGGTTGGCAAAGATGAGCGACACCCATCCCAGCGGCGCCCCGTGGCGCAATTTCTACGGACGGCTGAAAGGGCATAACCTCAAGCCGCATCAGCAGGACTGGCTGGAGGCTGACCTGCCGGGGCTGAGCCCCGGAGCTGTGACTTGGGAGGAGAACCCTGAACGCGAGACGCTGGATTTGGCGGCGCGATTTGGGGACCGGCCCATTTGGCTGGAGATCGGTTTTGGCGCAGGTGAGCACATGTATCACATGGCAAAGCGCAACCCGGATGTGGGCTTCATCGGCTGCGAGCCCTACCTGAACGGCGTGGCAATGCTGCTGGGCAAGCTGCGACGCGAGGCGCGGCCCAATATCGCTGTTCATGCCGGTGATGCGCGGGACCTGTTCGACGTGCTGCCCGACGGGCGGATCGAAAAGTCCTTTTTGCTTTATCCCGACCCTTGGCCAAAGGCGCGGCACCATCGCAGGCGCTTTGTGACCCCTGAGCATCTTGAACCGCTGCACCGGGTGATGGCGCCTGATGCGGAGTTTCGTGTGGCCACGGATATCAAGGATTACGTGCGCCAGACCATGCAGGAGGTGCCGCGCGCCGGGTTTGAGTGGCTGGCGGAGCGCGCTGAAGACTGGCGCGCGCCCTGGGACGACTGGCTTTCGACGCGTTACGAGCAAAAGGCGCTGCGCGAGGGCCGCGTGCCGCATTACATGACCTTTCGCCGGGTTTGAGCCAAAGGCGCGCCTGCGGCGCACGCGATGTTTTGATGAGGGGCTCTGCCCCTCAAACTCCCCACCTCAAACTCCCCAGAGGTATTTTTGAAGCAATGATGGGGGGAGATGGACGCCCCGGCATGGCTGGTCTATCACCCGGCCCAGAACAATTGCGAAAGAGCCCTATGTCCTCCCACGGTGACCCTATTCCGATGACCTCCTCCAAATCCGGCCCGTTGAGCGGGATCGCAAATGTGCCGGGGGACAAGTCGATTTCGCACCGCTCGTTGATACTGGGCGCGATGAGCGTCGGCGAGACCCGGGTGAGCGGGCTGTTGGAAGGGCAGGACGTGCTTGATACGGGCCGCGCGATGCAGGCACTCGGGGCAGATGTGATCAATCACGGCGGCGGCGAATGGTCCGTGCATGGTGTCGGTGTCGGCGGCTTTGCCGAGCCTGACCGGGTGATTGATTGCGGCAATTCTGGCACCGGGGTACGGCTGATCATGGGGGCTGTGGCGACGTCTCCGATTGTGGTGACATTCACGGGTGACGCGTCGCTGAACGGGCGGCCTATGGGGCGGATCACCGACCCGCTGGCTTTGTTTGGAACGCAAGCCTATGGGCGTCAGGGGGGGCAGTTGCCGATGACGCTGATCGGCGCCGCCGACCCGGTGCCGGTGCGCTATACGGTTCCGATGCCATCGGCTCAGGTTAAATCGGCGGTGCTGCTGGCGGGGCTGAATGCCCCGGGTCAGACCGTTGTTATCGAGAAAGAGGCCACCCGCGACCATACCGAACGGATGCTCGTGGGGTTTGGTGCGGAGCTGGGCATCGAGCAGACAAAAGAAGGGCGCGTGATCACGCTGACCGGCCAGCCCGAGCTGAGCCCGCAATCCATCGTGGTGCCGCGCGACCCCAGCTCTGCCGCGTTTCCGGTCTGTGCGGCGCTGATCGTGGAGGGCTCCGACGTGCTTGTGCCCAATATCGGCCTGAACCCGACACGTGCCGGTCTGTTCACCACTCTGCGCGAGATGGGGGCGGATCTGACCTATGAAAACGAGCGCGAGGAGGGCGGCGAGCCCGTGGCAGACCTGCGCGCGAAATTCTCACCTGATATGCAAGGGATCGATGTGCCGCCGGAGCGTGCTGCCTCGATGATTGACGAATACCCTATCCTGTCTGTTGTTGCCTCCTTCGCGCAGGGCAAGACCTATATGGCAGGTGTGAAGGAGCTGCGGGTCAAGGAGAGCGACCGGATTGACGCGATGGCGGTTGGGTTGCGGGCCAATGGCGTCGAGGTGGACGAGACCGAGGACAGTTGGACCGTGCACGGGCTGGGGCCCGGCGGAGTTGCAGGCGGCGGCACCTGTGCCACGCATCTTGATCACCGGATTGCGATGGCGTTCATGTGCCTCGGGATGGCTGCCACCAAGCCTGTCAGGATT
>CALFWN010000103.1 GCA_937928335.1 uncultured Litoreibacter sp.
GCGAACTGAGGAGCGCACCAATGCCAAATGCCTATCACGAAATCGCCTTCACCCCAGCCGTCAAAGCCGTGCAGGACACGCAAGGCAGTCGCGAGATCTACGCAAAGTATGAAAAATCGGAAAAGCGTATGAAAACAGAGCTTTCCGAGCCAGAGATCATGTATTTACAGAGCCGCGACTCCTTTTATATGGCCTCTGTTTCCCAAACCGGATGGCCCTATATGCAGCACCGTGGCGGGCCTGCGGGCTTTGTGAAAGTGCTCTCCCCGCAGGAGTTTGGATGGGCTGAATATGTCGGCAACCGGCAATATATCACGACCGGAAACCTCGCAGATGAGGACCGTGTTTCGCTGTTTTTTATAGACTACGCGTCAAAAACCCGGCTGAAGCTGTTCGGCCATGCCCGCGTGATCGAGCCCGGTGATCCGCTGATGGAAAAGCTGTCGCAAGGGGCCGGAGGCACGCAGGTTGAACGTGGCATGGTCGTGCGCGTGGCCAGCTATGAATGGAACTGCCCGAAATACATCACGGAACGCTATGGCCGTGCGGAGGTGCAGCAGGCGCTGGCCCAGATGGGTGCGCGGATCAAGGAGCTAGAAAACGCTTTGGCAGCAAAGGGTTAGTAGGTCGCCCGCCCGCCTGACAAGTCGAACACAGCCCCCGTAGTGAAGGAGTTTTCGGCGCTTGCCAGCCAGACGATCATGTTGGCGGCCTCCTCGACTTCAAGAAAGCGTTCGCGTGGAATTTTGGAGAGCATATAGCCGATATGCTCCTCGCTCATCTGGTCAAAAATGGGCGTGCGCGCAGCAGCCGGGGTCACGCAATTGATGCTTAAGTCCTTGTCTGCATTCTCTTTTCCGGCGGATTTGGTGAACCCGATCACCCCCGCCTTGGAGGCGGAATAGGCGCAGGCATTGGGGTTTCCTTCCTTGCCGGCAATAGAGGCGATGTTGACGATGCGGCCATAATTACGCGCCCTCATGCCCGGAATGACGGCCTTATTGGTGTTGAACGTGCCGGTCAGGTTGACCGCGATGATCTGTGCCCAGTCCGTGTCCGGGTAGTCGGGGATCGCCATATTGGGCCCGGCGATCCCGGCGGAATTGACCAAAATATCAACATTACCAATGGCTTCTTCGGTGTTCTTCAGAGCGGCTCGGACCGATCCGGCATCCGCAATATCGCATGTCGTGGCAAAATCCGCGACCTCTGCGGGCTGCATGTCCCAGACAGCAACCTTGCCCCCGGAGGCCTGAATGCGCTTGACGACCGACAGCCCGATCCCTTGCGCCCCACCGGTGACAACAGCGGTTTTCCCTTTAAGATCAATAGCATTCATGGTGTGTCCTAGCTGCAAATTCCTGAGATTTTGGCGTTTTTCCAGGGGATGACGACCGGCGTGTCGGCCAAGGTCTTGCTCAGCTTCTGGATCGGAAATTCCTGTTCCAACAAGGACTTAAGGCGTTTCGTGCGGCTGCCCTCAGGGTCCAGCTTGGCGCAGCAGACATATTCGGCGGCGATGGCACCCTGCTGCTCGTAGCCGAAATCCAGAAACCTGGAATTGTTATTGAGATCAAAGAGATAGGGGTCTTCCGAATATTGATGCTCGGCAACAGCCTTGAGCGGGTGGTAGCCGGTGCGGGCGCGGTGCTGCCATTGCCAGGTGTGCACCAGCTCATGAGCGAGGAACATGGCGGCGCGCAGATTGGCGGCGCGGGGCCATGCGGCCATATAGTCTTTGGCGCTAACATCCGGATTTATAGTGATTTTATTGAACAGTACCGCCGCCGCAGGGGCGCTGGTGAAATGGGTGTCAGTGGCAGGGGGCAGGATATTCTCGGCGCAGGTGGTGCGCGGCGGGATGGGTGAGGTGGTGACATAGAGCTTGATCAGTGGATTGCGCAGAATGCGCACTTTGGATGTGTCTAACCCATTGCCATGAAAGGCTTTTGCAAAGGCTTCCTCCCCCTCGGACAGGGGTCTGCCGCAGGCGGCAAGGCAGAGGATCAGCAAAAACCAGCGCATGGGCGGAGCCTAGCTGCTCTGAGAGGGGTGTCCAGAGGCGCAATCCGGGGTTTGGGACAAAATGGGGTAAAATATTTCGGCCCAAAACCCATTTTGTACAAAACTATTCCGCAAATCTGGAAAGGTTTTGGAAAGCTTTGATCCTGATCAAGGCGCAGGATGCGATCTGCGACCAATCTGGCGTCGAACTCAAGGCAGGAGGGTGCGATGCGACTTGCAGGGATTGGCGTGATTTTGGCTGTGGCGGGATGCGCAATCGAGCCGCCCGCGCCGTCTGGGGCCACGCTGTTTGCCGAGAATTGCGCGGGCTGTCATGGGGGCGATGCGATGGGGTCGGATAGGGCCCCGGATCTGACCGGGATCGCGGGGCGCAATGGCGGGGTGTTTCCGCGGGCCGAGGTGCTGAGCACCATTGACGGATTTCACCGCAGCCCGGCCGGGGGCAGCGAGATGCCGCAATGGGGGCTGATCTTTGGCGACCCGACAGCGCGGGTAGATGTGGGCGACGGGATCGAAACGCCGGTCTCACCCGAATTACTGGCGGTGATGGAGCATCTGGAGCGGCTGCAGCGCTAGCCTGACGGGTCTTGCGGGACGGAGAGGGCCGGGGGCTCTCCGCCACGCTCGAACATCAGGGAGGCAACATAGGGCAGCGACACACCAAGGCCTGCGAGCACGCCCAAAAGCACCACCCAGCGCAGGCCTGCGACGATGCGGCGAAAGACCAGCTCGACAGAGAACCACGTGAACAGCCCCAACGCGAAGGCGATGGTGCCCGGCAGGTCATTGACGGTCGCGCCGATGCCAAGCACCCAGCCGATCAGCAGGTCGGTGATGGTTGAGAAATCCATGATGCCCCTCTGTGTTGCCCTTGGGGTAGCGGATCAGACGGGCAGGGGTCGAGGGGAAATTTACCCGGACTTAACGCTGGGCGGATTATGGTCGGGTGTGAACAGATACGGAACGTGTGGCGGTGTGTTATCCCCGTGAAAACGGGGACCGCTTTGGTCAGCGAGGTTCCCGCTTTCGCGGGAATGACGCGGAGGGTGTGGTCAGGTAGGTATTTGCGCGGGAGCAAGGCGTGGCCGCTGTGCGTCGCGGTCCGATGTGGGGTCTGTCATCCCCGTGGCAACGGGGATCGCCTTGGTCATCGAGGTCCCCGTTGTCACGGGGATGACAGGGGGAGTGGTGCGCTTGCGCGCGCCGAAGGCTGGCAGGGCATTGAGAATGCCCGAGAAGCACGCCTCGTTTTGCCGGAGGCAAACCTGCGTTTTGACGGGCGGCGATTTTGTCGGGGTTTGTGGGACGTTCATTCGGTGGAGCGTGCTTGGCCGCCATAAAGCGCTTGCGCGTCGAGCGGGACGGTCGCCTTCCCGCGTGACGGCGATGCGCGGCGGGATAAGAGACTAAAGCACATACTCTAACCGATGATGGCGAATGAGCCAACCTTTTGCAGTTACAGCAATCGTTTTTCGACGATGGTCAGTTTCATCTTGCTCTGAAACAACTAAGTCTGCGCTCTCAAGTTTCGCAACTGCGCCTCTCATATTTTGTGATGAGTTGAATTCATAGTCGCGAAAGTCCGATGGTGAAATAGTACCGCCTTGCTCACAGATATCATCAAAAAGACGCCACGGTCTTGGTG
>CALFWN010000104.1 GCA_937928335.1 uncultured Litoreibacter sp.
GCGGCCTTCGCGATCCGGGGGCTGGCATGACATTGGGCTGGGGGCAGATCGCGCGGCTGGGGCTGGTGCAGATGTGCCTTGGCGCGGTGGTGGTGCTGACCACCTCGACGCTGAACCGGCTGATGGTCGTTGAATTTGCCCTGCCCGCCATCCTGCCCGGCCTGCTGGTGGCCCTGCATTACGGCATTCAGCTGTCGCGGCCGCGCTGGGGCTTCACCTCGGACACGGGCGGCAACCGCACGAAATGGATCATCGGCGGCATGGCCACCTTGTCTTTGGGAGGCTTTCTGGCCGCCTATGCGGTGACATTGTTCGCTGCCAGCTTCGGGGCGGCTTTGGCTCTGTCGGTCCTGGCCTATGCGCTGATCGGGCTGGGCGTGGGGGCCTCGGGCACCTCGCTTCTGGCGCTTTTGGCCACCGCGACCGCGCCGCATCGGCGCGCGGCGGCGGCCACAATCACCTGGCTGATGATGATCTTCGGCATTGCCATGACCGCAGGTCTGGCGGGCAGCTTTCTGGACCCGTATTCGCCCGCCCGCCTGCTGGGCGTTGTGGCGGTGGTGGTGGGGCTGGCCTTCGTGCTGACGGTGATCGCCGTGGGCCGGATCGAGGCGCATGTCACCCCAATGGCCCCCGAGCCGCCCACCCCCTTCATCGCAGGGATGCGCGAGATCTGGGCTGAACGGAAAACCCGTGTCTTCACCCTGTTCGTGTTCCTGTCGATGAACGCCTATTTCATGCAGGAGCTGATCCTGGAGCCCTATGCGGGCCTCGTGTTCAACTTCACGCCCGGCCAGTCCACCTCCCTGAGCGGCGCGCAAAATGGCGGCGTATTCATCGGGATGCTGATTGTGGGCGTGATGGCCACCGGGCTGCGCCGGGGCGCGCTGCGCATATGGGTCATGGCGGGCTGTCTGGGCAGCGCCGCCGCGCTGGGCGCGATTGCGGCAACAGGCTTTGGCCTGCTGGGCGTGGCCCTGACCCCTTTGGTGGTCGTGCTGGGCTTTTTCAACGGTATGTTCGCGGTCGCGGCCATCGGTTCGATGATGGCGCTGGCCTCCGAGGGGCGCGGGCAGCGGGAGGGCACAAGAATGGGGCTCTGGGGCGCGGCGCAGGCAATGGCGGCGGGCTTTGGCGGGCTGACGGGCGCGGCACTGGTTGACCTGACCCGCACGATGATGCCCGACGGGCAGGCCTTCGGCGTGGTTTTCACCGGCGAGGCCCTTCTTTTCGCCGCGTCTGCCTATATGGCCAGCCGCATCATGGACGACAATCGCAGCGCCAATCCGGCGCTCGTACCGGGGGAATGAGACATGTATGACGTGGTCGTAATCGGCGCAGGCCCCTCAGGGGCGACAGCGGCAGAGGATCTGGCCCGCTCGGGCAAACGGGTGGCGATGCTGGACCGTGAGGGGCGGATCAAGCCCTGCGGCGGCGCGGTGCCGCCCCGGCTGATCGAGGATTTCGACATTCCCGACAGCCAGATCGTGGCCAAGATCGACACGGCGCGGATGATCTCGCCCACGCAGCGGCGGGTGGATATTCCCATCGAGAACGGCTTTGTCGGCATGGTGGAGCGCGAGCATTTCGACGAGTTCCTGCGGCAGCGCGCCAAGAGCGCGGGCGCGCATCGCTACACCGGCACCTTCCTGCGGATCGACCGGGGCGCGGGCGGCAC
Source organism: uncultured Litoreibacter sp. (assembly GCA_937928335.1). Taxonomy (GTDB): domain Bacteria; phylum Pseudomonadota; class Alphaproteobacteria; order Rhodobacterales; family Rhodobacteraceae; genus Litoreibacter. The sequence goes on from CALFWN010000104.1 coordinate 1,679, forward strand.
ACGGGTCGTCTTTCGCGACAAGATCAGCGGCAACACGCAGGAGCTGGAGACCCGGCTGGTCATCGGCGCGGATGGCGCCCGCTCGAAAGTGGCGCTGCAGGAGGTGCCCGGCGGCGAAAAGATCCCTTACGTGATCGCCTATCACGAGATCATCGAGGCCCCTGAACCGACCCCCGGCATGATGGGCGAATATGACCCCAAGCGCTGTGACGTGATCTATGACGGCGCGATCAGCCCGGATTTCTACGGCTGGGTCTTCCCGCATGGCAAATCGGCCAGCGTCGGCATGGGCACCGGCATTGACGGGGTTGACCTCAAGGAGGCCACGGCCGCGCTGCGGGCCGCCTCCGGGCTGGCCGACTGCAAGACAATTCGCAAGGAAGGCGCGCCGATCCCGCTGCGCCCGATGGACCGCTGGGACAATGGCGCGGATGTGGTGCTGGCCGGTGACGCGGCGGGCGTTGTGGCGCCATCCTCAGGCGAGGGCATCTACTACGCGATGGTCGGCGGGCGCGTTGCCGCGACGGCGGCGGCGGCCTGTCTGGAAAGCGGCCGGGCCAAGGACCTGCAACTGGCGCGCAAACTGTTCATGCGCGAGCATAAGGGCGTGTTCAAAGTGCTGGGCGCGATGCAGAACGCCTATTACCGCTCTGACGAGCGGCGGGAGCGGTTCGTGTCGCTATGCCATGACATCGACGTGCAGCGGCTGACATTCGAGGCCTATATGAACAAAAGACTGGTCAAATCCCGCCCCTTGGCACATCTGAAAATCGGGCTTAAGAACCTGGCTCATCTGACCCGTTTGGTAAGCGAGACGCGCGTGTGACCGAAATCATGATCCCGGCCTGGGTCGGGGGCAAACTGACCCCGGTTGAAAAGCTGGAAGCCCATCAGCGGGGGCTGAAACACAAGGCGATCTCCGTCTTTGTGATGCGCGGGGATGCGGTGCTGATCCAGCAACGCGCCCTATGCAAATACCACACGCCCGGCCTGTGGGCGAATACCTGCTGCACCCATCCCGCCTGGGAGGAGACCGCGCTGGACTGCGCCACGAGGCGGCTGAACGAGGAGCTGGGCCTGACGGGCGTCACGCTGGAGCATCGCGGACAGGTGGAATACCGCGCCGATGTGGGCGGCGGGCTGACCGAGCATGAGGTGGTCGAGGTCTATCTGGCCGAGGCCACGCCGCAGATGACGCTGGCGCGCAACCCCGAGGAGGTGATGGCTGTCCGCTGGATCAGCTACCGCGACCTG
>CALFWN010000105.1 GCA_937928335.1 uncultured Litoreibacter sp.
AAAGAAGTAAAGTGGAAGTCCTTTTATTACCGTAAAGAAAGAAATAAGACCTCTTTTTGCTCGCGATGAAAATTTTTACCGTAGAAATTTATCGAAAATTATTTGATAGATGATAAATGTAAACCGTCAGAGCGGGTGAAGAATTTGGAGAGGTCAGTGGTCATTGGTGGTCATCGGTTCATCTGTGCCTGTAGCGTGTTCAGGGCCTGCGCCAGAACGGGGTCATTGAGGAGCGCCGCATCGCCTTGGATCGCGGCGGGTTGATTGTCGTAGATGAACGCGCCAAAGGGCGTGCCGTCAGAGACCCGGATCGCCCAGAGCCCGGCCACCGCGTTGCAGGCATGGGGCTGGCAGCCGCTGCCGATCAGCCAATTGCCGCGCAGCCGGGAGGGGTTGGCCACAGAGGAGGCCATGCGCAGATCCTCAAGCATCGCGGGCGACATGACGGCGGAAAAGCGGGCGACCTCGGAAGGGTCAAGCAGCAGCTCGTAAAGGGATTTGCCCGCCCAGCGGGTGACCTGATCGCCAGCGCCCGCCACGCCTGCGCCCGCCGGGGCCGCGTGGGCCGTCTGGGTGAAAGCCTCGCCGGTATAGGTGAAGGTCTGATGCGTGTAGCGGATGTCGCTGTCGCCCAGATCAAGCTCGATCCGGCCCAGCTGCACGCGCAGATCGCGGGCCTTGCCCAGACATTCGCCAAAGGTTTGCGTGCGTTGCACCCCGCTGGCAGAAACCCTGGCCAGCACATAGCCATGCGGGCACATATTGCCGGAATGGCGGGTGTTGAACAGCACCCAGTCAAAGGGCTCGCCCTCGGAGCCATAGCCGCCCGCGATGGTGATCTCGGCAGTCTCCAGACCCTCAACGGGCTGGCCGTTCCAGAGGACGAATTCCTGCCCCTCGGGCCGCCAGACCACACCGATGGTGCCGAAGCGGGTTTCGATGGTCTTGAACGCACCGAGGGTCAGCTCGGCTGCGGCTTGAGTGGTCAATAGAAGAAAAAGAGCGAGGCAGAGGCGCAGCATCCCCTAGCCCTCGAACAGGTCGTTGGTTTGCGACTTGGGCGCCTCAAAGCCCAGATGGGTCCAGGCTTTGGCGGCCAACATGCGGCCGCGCGGCGTGCGCTGGATCAGCCCTTGTTGCAGCAGATAGGGCTCGATCACCTCTTCCAAAGCGTCTCGGCTTTCAGACAGCGCCGCAGAGAGCGTTTCGACGCCCACCGGGCCGCCCTGATAATTCTCGGCGATCAGCATCAGGTAGCGGCGGTCGGCCCCGTCGAGGCCCAGATGATCGACCCCCAGCCGGGTCAGCGCGCTGTCGGCCAGCGCGCGGGTGATGGTGCCGTCGCCTTCGACCAGCGCGAAATCAACGACACGGCGCAAGAGCCTGCCTGCGATGCGGGGCGTGCCACGGGCGCGCCGGGCAATCTCGCGCGCGCCATCATCCTGGGTCTGGATGCCCATCAGCCGTGCCCCGCGCCGCACGATCTCGTGCAGCTCGTCGGTGGTGTAGAATTGCAGCCTTGTCGGGATGCCGAAACGGTCGCGCAGGGGCGTGGTCAGCAGGCCCAGCCGGGTGGTGGCGCCGACCAGTGTAAAGGGTTGCAGCTCGATCCGCACGGTGCGGGCGGCGGGGCCCTCACCGATAACAAGATCCAGCTCGAAATCCTCCAGCGCGGGATAAAGAATTTCCTCCACCACCGGGTTCAGGCGGTGAATTTCGTCAACAAACAGCACGTCGCGCGGCTCAAGATTGGTCAGGATCGCGGCCAGATCGCCCGCCTTGGCCAGAACCGGGCCGGAGGTCATGCGAAAATTCACCCCCAGTTCGCGGGCCATGATCTGCGCCAGCGTGGTTTTACCCAGACCGGGAGGGCCGTGAAACAGCGTGTGGTCCATCGCCTCGCCGCGCTGTTTGGCGCTTTCGATGAAGACCCGCAGATTGGCGCGGGCCTCTGCCTGACCGATGAACTCATCCAGCCCCTGCGGGCGCAGGGCGCGGTCGGCGTCTTCGGGACGACGCTCGGGGCGCAGGGTGGGGTCAGGCTCGTTCATGGGGTCAATATGGCCCGATCACTCCTTGGGGGCCAGCAACTTCAACGCTGCGCGGATCAGGCCGGGGGTTTCTGTCTCGGCGTCGGCGGCGCGGGCCACGGCGGAGGCGGCGTCGCCATGCGCATAGCCCAGATTGACCAATGCAGAGAGCGCTTCGGCCTGTGCCGCCCCGTCTGCAGCAGCGGACGGCTCGATCACCTGCGCACCGGCCTCACCTGTGGCCTGCGTGAGCGTGCCGCCCATTGCCATGATTCCGGGGGCCTTGTCTTTCAGCTCGATCACCACTTTCTGAGCCGTCTTCGGCCCGACGCCCTTGGCGGCCTTGATGGCGTTCCAGTCGCCCAGAGTGATGGCGCGAGAGACCCCGTCCGGCCCCAGCGCGCCCAGGATCGCCATCGAGGCCTTGGCCCCGATGCCCTGCACGCCCATCAAGAGCCTGTGCCACTCTTTCTCCAGCAGGGTGGTGAAGCCGAACAGCTGCAACAGATCCTCGCGGACCAGAAGATCGGTATAAAGCGCGACCGTCTCGCCAGCAGCGGGGAGCGTTGCGAGGGTGCGTTCGTTGCAATAGACCAGATAACCGATGCCACCCACATCGATCATCACGTGATCGGTGCTGCGATGCTCCAGCCGCCCGGTGAGCTTGCCGATCATGCCCCTGCCCTTTGCAAGGCCGCGTTCAACTGCCCCGCCGCGCGCCCGTGCCAGGCGTGACAAAGCGCGATCGCCAGAGCGTCTGCGGCATCCGGGCCTGCGATCTGCACACCGGGCAATTGCATCCGCACCATATGGTCGACCTGTTTCTTGTCGGCATGGCCCACGCCCACGACGGTTTTCTTGACCGCATTGGGGGCATATTCGCCCACATTGAGCCCGGCCTGCGCCGGCACCAGCATGGCAATGCCACGCGCCTGCCCCAGCTTCAGCGTGCCAGCGCCGTCGCGGTTGACGAAGGTTTGCTCCACGGCGGCGGATTGCGGGTTATGGGTGAACAGCACATCGGTCAGCTGGGCGTGCAGGCTCAGGAGCCGGGCGGCAAGATCAGGGCCGGTCGAGGTGCAGACCCCATTGGCCACATGCGTCACCTTGCTGCCCATCACATCGATCACCCCCCACCCCATATTTCGAAGTCCGGGATCAATTCCGATCACACGCATACTGCCCTGCCATTTGCTTGCTTTGCTCTTGTTGGCAAAAGCGGTAGCACGAAACGCGAACATTTGCCAAGCCGGGGCGACCCTTGGGATCATTTGCGGCGGCGGGCGGGTCGCATTGCGCCGGGTGCATAGGTGACGTGGCGGCATGTGTCACACCATGTGGGTAAATCGCATTAACCATTCATTTTCAGGCAGTTATTCGCAGTTTCTTCCATGCAGAAAACGCATAGGCGACATGCAGAAATCGTAATTGTGCTGCGGGCGCGCGGGGCCTAGATGCGGGGTATCAAGGCAAAATGCCTAAAACATAAGCAATCCAGGAAAGGACGCCCCAATGGCCGTTTTTGATACTTCCCGTGCCCTGACCGAGGGCGCCCGCACCAACCCCGTTTCCCTGTTCGCCCGCGTGTTTGGCGCGGTGCTGGTCTGGAATGACCGCCGCATGACCCGCAAGGCGCTGAACGCGCTGAGCGCGCGCGAGCTGTCCGATATCGGCCTGAACCGTGGCGATATCGCACGTCTGTAATTGAGGGCATCACACCTCAATACGTAGAAAAGCCGCGCCCCTCCCTGCGCGGCTTTTTTGCATCCGACATCTGGAAAAGCGCTTGCTACTGAAGGGTTTTCTTCAGGAAAGTGGCCACCGCGCGCGTTGCGGGGTCGGCATCAAGCAGGAAGGCCGCAGAGACCTGCACCGCGCCGCCTTTTTTCAGCCCGTCGACCCGCTCGAGATATTCCACCTCGCCCAGTTCCGCGAACAGGAAGGCTTTGAGCATCACGAACAGACCCGCAGCAATCAGAATGCCCTTGATCGGCAACAGACCGCGTTTCTTGTAATCCGGCTTGACGACATGCACCACAAGACCATCCTCGCGCACACGCTTTTCAACGCGCCGCGACGGATCGTTTTTTTTGCCAAGCCCTGCCAGGCGTTGGTCAAATCTTTCCTTGTTGGCGTCAGCCACAATGATCCCCAAGCAAAAACAATGCCTTGATCCTGTTATAGGCCGTTTTTTAATCTTGTCCTAATTTTTTAGCCGGTTTTTTGCATTCTGAGCGCGGTCCATTCGCCAATGTCGCGCCTTTGTGACAGCGAGAAGCCCACTTTCTCATAGGCTGCCTGCACCTCGGCGCCCTGCTCGACCAGCAAGCCGGACAGGATAACCGTGCCATTTGGGGCACAGTTTTTGGCCATATCGGGGGCCAAACCCAGAAGGGGCGGTTTGAGAATATTGGCGAAGATCAGGTCATATGGGGCTGCATCCTGCAGGTCCGGGCAGTCAAAGCCCGCAGCCTCGACGCAGGTGACCTGGCCCGACATTTCATTCGCCGCAAGATTGGCCTGCGCCACATCGACGGCCACCGCGTCGATATCGCTGGCGATCACCGTATTGCCCCAGACAGCCGCCGCGGCCATTGCCAGCACGGCGGTCCCGCAGCCGATATCAGCGCAGTTTCGGGAGATGTTGCCCTTGGCGATATAATCCTCCAGCGCCAGCAAGCAGCCCTGCGTGGTGCCGTGATGGCCGGTGCCAAAGGCCATTGCCGCCTCGATCAGCAGGCAGATGCGGCCCTCGGGTAGCCTGTCCGCATCATGGCTGCCATAGACAAAGAAGCGCCCCGCCTCGACAGGGGCCAGCTCGCGGCGCACATGGGCGACCCAGTCCTGATCGGGTATTTCGGAAACCGCGAAGGGCTTCGCGCCATGCGCGGCTGCCAGAAGCGCCAGCGCGATCTCATCAGGCGCCTCAAGAAAATAGCCGCCAACCTCCCAGAGGCCAGAGCCATCCTCCACCTCGAACACGCCGACGCCGGTGGGCGGGGTGTTCATGCTCTCCAGCACCTCGCCAAGTTTCTGGGCAGGCGCTTCCCCCATGAGGGTGGTCAGGGCGGTGAATGTTGGCATGGGCATCCTCACAGGCGTTCATGCCTGCCCTAGGCCTGCAGCATGGGGGCGTCAACTCCCATCATTGCTTCAAAAATACCTCTGGGGGTTTGGGGGCAGAGCCCCCATCCCAATATCATGCGCGGGCCGGCAGGCACGCTCCTTTAGGTCGTGGCCAGCCCGATGGGGCAGCTGACGCCGGTGCCGCCGATGCCGCAATAGCCGCCGGGGTTTTTCGCCAGATATTGCTGGTGGTAATCCTCGGCAAAGAAGAATTCGGGCGCGTCGATGATCTCTGTGGTGATGGGGCCGTAGCCTGCATCTGACAGATGCGGGGCGAAGGCCTGCCGGGAGGCTTCAGCGGCGGCTTTCTGCGCGGGGGTATAGGCATAGATGCCGGAGCGATACTGCGTGCCCGCGTCATTGCCCTGGCGCATCCCTTGCGTCGGGTCATGGCCTTCCCAGAACACCTGCAACAGCTCCTCATATGAGATCACGGCGGGGTCGAACACCACGCGCACCACCTCGTTATGGCCGGTCTCGCCCGAGCAGACCTCCTGATAGGTGGCATTGGGGGTGAAGCCGCCCGCGTAGCCTGCCATTGTCGAATAGACCCCGTCGAGGCCCCAGAACATCCGCTCCACGCCCCAGAAACAGCCCATGCCGAACATCGCCTCGGACAGGCCTTCGGGGACATCAAGCGAGAGCGGCCGGCCATTCACAAAATGGGTTTCTGCCGTGGGGATGGCGCTTGCGCGGCCGGGCAATGCTGTGTCGCGGGTGACCATCTGGGTTTTCTTGGACGCAAATCCGAACATCTGGAGATCTCCTCATTTTTGGCTCACCCCGAAAGATAGGGGCTCTGGGCGAAATTACTACTCTGCGGGGGCTGTGGCGCGATGGGTGAAGATCGTCTCCTGGCCTTTGACCGGATTGCGCGGGATCAGCATGGACAAGGCCAATGAGGTCAGCGCCATGCCTGCGGCGAGAACGAAGACGCTGATCTGACTGACGATCCACAGATACCCCAGAAGCGCAGGCAGAAAGACCGCCGCGATATGGTTGATGGTAAAGGCCACGGCGGCGGTGGGGGCGATATCTGCCGGGTCCGCGATCTTCTGGAAATAGGTCTTGATGGCGAAGGCCATCGAGAAAAACATATGGTTGAGCACGTAAAGCGCGGCCCCCACCATGACGCCCCAGCCAAAGTAGTAAATCCCGCCATAGGCCAGAAACACCAGACTCAGGCCGGTATATTCGATCACCAGCATATTGCGTTCGCCGTAGCGGTGGATGGCACGGCCAATGAACGGCGCGATGACCATATTGGCCACGTAATTGATCAAGAACAGCGAGGTGACCTCATGCACCTCAAAGTTGAAATGCTCCACCATCATGAAGGCGGCAAAGACCATGAAGATTTGCCGCCGCGCGCCCGAGATGAATTGCAGCGCGTAGTAAAGCCAGTAGCGGCGGCGCAGCACCATTTTCTTGATCTGCGGCTCGGGCGCCTCGAATTGCGGGTAGAAGATCAGCGCGAAAATGGCGATGGCAACGGTGATGCCGCCGGAGGTCATGTAGACAAATTCATAACTCAGATCGAAGGTTTTCCATGTCAGCACCAGCGCCCCGTAGGCGATGAGCGACGCGAAAGAGCCCGCCGCGGTGAGCCAGCCCAGAAGCTGCGGGGCGCGGTCGATCTCGATCCATTGCAGCTGCAGTGACTGGTTGACCGTCTCGTAATAGTGAAACCCGATGGAGGAGATCAGGGTCAGCACCAGAATGCCGCCGAAGCTGGGGAAATAGGCCGTCAGCGCAGAGGCCCCGCCCAACAGGATCAGGGAGACCAGCCCGAGGACCTGCTCGCGGATAAAGATGATCAGGAAGATCACGCCGACCGCCAGAAAGCCCGGTATCTCGCGGATCGTGTGCAGCCAGCCGATTTCAACACCGGTGAAATTCGCAGCCTCCACCACGAAATTGTTCAACAGCGCGGCCCATGTGGCAAAGGCAATGGGCATGGCGAAAGCCATCAAAAACAACAGGAAGACCGGCTGCCGGTGGAAGGGCAATTCCCGTGCCTGCGCAAGCGGCAGCGTCCTGATACTGTCTCCGATCATGCTCCACCGTTACGCCTCTCTGAGCGCAAAGGCGAGCGCTATTGATGCAGCCCTCCGGAAAGTGAGCAGCCCGTATTGATCCGGGCCGCCGCCGCATTAAGTTCCGCCAAAACCAACCAAAAAGAAACGATACGACAAGACCAAGGGACTGACTAAAATGACTTCACTCGCCAATAAAACCGTGATCATCACCGGCGCCAGCCGGGGTATCGGGGAGGCCACCGCCCGCCATTTTGCAACCGAAGGCGCACGGGTCGTGCTGCTGGCCCGCTCGAAAGACGAGGTCGAGCGCATCGCCGCCGAGATCACCCAGGCAGGCGGCAGCGCGCTTGGGCTGGGCTGCGACGTGGCGTGGTTTCACGACCTGCAATCAGCGATAGATATTGCGCAGGAGAATTTTGGCAGCGTGGATGTGTTGATCAACAATGCCGGGCTGATTGACCCGATTGCCCGGATCACCGACAGCGACCCGGAGGAATGGGGGCTGATGGTCGATGTGAACCTCAAGGGCGTCTATCACGGCTACCGCGCCGCCCTGCCGGTGATGCAAAAGCAAGGCTCAGGCACAATCATCAACATCTCCTCGGGGGCCGCGACCGGGGCGCTGGAAGGCTGGAGCCATTATTGCGCGACCAAAGCCGCCGTCTTGGCGCTGACGCGCTGCGGACATAAGGAAATGGCAGAGCATGGCATCCGTGTCATGGGGCTGTCGCCCGGCACCGTGGCCACGGAGATGCAGGTGCAGATCAAGCAAAGCGGCATCAACCCGGTCAGCCAGCTGCATCCCAACGTGCATATCCCCGCCAAATGGGTGGCGCAGGGTCTGGCCTATCTGTGCGGACCGGGTGGTGACGCATGGCTGGGGCAGGATTTCTCCCTCAAGACCGAGGAAGGCCGCGCGGCTTTGG
>CALFWN010000106.1 GCA_937928335.1 uncultured Litoreibacter sp.
GCATAAACCGCGCCGAAGGGCCAAAAAGTCACAACCAACTGACCCGATTGTAAAATCCGCCGTGGTTTTGCTGGACCGGACGGCGCAGCGCGGCTACTTTCAGGGAATACGGGGCGCAATGACCCCGATCCGAGGCAGTAAAGACCCCGAATGGGGCCATTAAAAAGCAGTGTATCCGGTCCATGACCCATCCTGAGCGGTTTTCGAACCTGCCACCATATGCGTTTCCGCGTTTGCGGAGCCTGCTTGCCGGACTTGAGCCGGGCGGTCCTGTTGTGGACATGACCATCGGCTCGCCGCTGCACCCGTTCCCGCATTGGGTCGGTGATATCGTGGCGCAAAATGCCAAAGGGTTTGGCGGCTATCCGCCCAATGACGGCACGCCCGAGCTGCGCAGCGCAATTTCTGACTGGATTATGCGCCGCTACGGCGTCGGCATGTCGCCTGACACCAATATCTTCCCGCTCAATGGCACCCGTGAAGGGCTGTTCAACGCCTCCCTCGCGCTTTGCGCTGAGCGCAAGAATGGCGAAAAGCCGGTCGTGCTGACCCCGAACCCGTTCTATCAGGTCTATGCCGTGGCCGCGCTGGCGGTCGAGGCTGAACCCGTCTATGTCCCCGCGACCCGTCAAACCGGCTTCCTGCCCGATTACCGCGCCTTGCCGAAGGACATCCTGAACCGCACCACGATCTGCTACATCTGCTCGCCTTCCAACCCGCAAGGCGCGGTGGCCTCGCGCGACTATTGGGCGGACCTGATCGCGCTGGCCGAAGAATATGATTTCACCATCTTCGCCGACGAATGCTATTCCGAGATCTACCGCAATACGGCGCCAACAGGCGTGTTGAGCGTCGCCAAAGAGGTCGGCGCGGACCCCGAGCGGGTGATGCTGTTCAACTCGCTGTCCAAACGCTCCAATCTGGCCGGGCTGCGCTCAGGCTTCTGCGCGTCGGGTCCTGAAAACATCAAAGCGATGAAATCCCTGCGCAACTATGCAGGCGCGCCTTTGGCTTTGCCCTTGCAGCGCGTGGCGGAGAAAATCTGGGCCGATGAGGAACATGTGGAGGCCAACCGCGCGCTCTACCGCGAAAAGCTGGCCTTCGCCGAGGAGCTGTTCGCAGGAATCCAGGGGTTCTCTGCTCCGCAGGCCGGGTTTTTCCTGTGGCTGCCCGTCGCGGATGGCGAGGAAGCGACTAAAAAGCTCTGGGTTGAAAAGGGCGTCAAAGTGCTGCCCGGCGGCTATCTGGGCCGCGACGGAGGCAAGAAAATCGGCGGTGGCAATCCCGGCGACACATATATCAGGGCCGCTTTGGTGGCTCCCATGAACGAATTGCAGCCGGGGCTGAAGGCCCTGAAAAACTGCATCTACGGCTAAGGCGAGGAACGAGCATATGGCATTTCAGGCAAGACGGCGCGATCCATTTCTGGACAGTGACACGCAGGCGGCGATCGAGCAGCGCGGCAAAGAGCTGTTCGGCCTCGCCCTCTTCAGTGTCGGCATTCTTGTCACCCTGATGCTGCTCTCCTACGTGCCGGAGGACCCAAGCTGGCTGTCTTCCACTGACGAGCCCGCCAAGAACTGGCTGGGCCGTTTTGGTGCGTCTCTGGCCTCTCCGCTGTTTATCATCGTGGGTTTCGGGGCATGGGCCATTCCCTTTGTCACAATCATCTGGGGCCTGCGTTTCCTGCTGCACCGGGGCGAGGACCGCGCCCTGTCGCGCATGATGTTCGCGCCGCTCGCCGTGGCACTGGCCTCCGTCTACGCCTCCTCGCATCTGCCGCTGTCTGAATGGACGCATTCCTTCGGTCTGGGCGGCATTTTCGGCGACACCGTGCTTGGCGCGGTTGTGAGCGCCACCCCGGTCAGCGCCATGTTCGGCCTGAAGGTCGTGGCCTTCATCGTCTTCCTGCTGCTGTTGCCATTGTCGCTCTTCGTGCTGGGCTTTGACCGCGAAGAGCTGCGCACCGTCGCGCGGACCTCCTTTATCGGCCTGGTTCTCAGCTATGCGGGCATCGCCAAACTGTTCGGCGCGGCCTCCAAAGGGGCGGCCCGTGGTGCCTATGCAGCCGCCCAAAAAGCCCACAGCGCGCGGGCAGAGCGTCGCGAGGCGCGCATGACCGCGCAAGCCGATCAGCCCTATGACGATCTCCCCATCGAAGGGCCGGCCCTGCGTCGCACACCCGTCATGCACGCGCCCGCCTATGCGGAGGCCGAGCCGGAACCGCAGCCCAAACCCGGTCTCCTGGCCCGTGTCCCCATGCTGGTCAAACGCGTGACAGAGCCGCAAGAGCCCGAGCTGCAGGACGTCACCATCCACGAGCTGGACCCCGAGGACCGCATCAAGTCGCGCATCACCGACGTCATCAAGAACCGCGCCCGCCGCGTGCCCGTGCTGGAGGCCGATACCGGCCCGCGCCCTGAGCCTCAGCTCACCCGTGGCCGCGGCCCCGACCCGCTGCATATCGCTGAACCCGCCATCGAGGATCAGATGATCGAGGCCATCCCGACCCCGCCCGAGCCGCAACAGGTCTATACCCCGCAGCCCAAAGCGGTGGTGCAACAGCCGGTGCGCAAAGCGCCCGAGCCGTCCAGCCGCGCCAAGGCGGAGGCCCAGCCCACGCTCAATTTCGACGATAACAAAGCCGATTTCGAACTGCCGCCGCTCAACCTTCTGGCCAGCCCCGAAACCGTCGAGCGTCACATCCTCAGCGACGAGTCACTGGAGGAAAACGCCCGTATGCTGGAGGCCGTGCTTGATGATTACGGTGTCAAAGGTGAAATCGTCTCCGTTCGTCCCGGCCCCGTCGTCACCATGTACGAGCTGGAGCCTGCGCCCGGCCTGAAAGCCTCCCGCGTGATCGGTCTGTCCGATGACATCGCCCGTTCCATGTCCGCCTTGTCTGCCCGCGTCTCCACCGTGCCGGGCCGCACCGTCATTGGCATCGAGCTGCCCAACGAGAAACGCGAAATGGTCGTGCTGCGCGAAATCCTCGCCTCCCGCGACTTTGGCGACGGCGCGCAGAAACTGCCGCTCGCTTTGGGCAAGGATATCGGCGGCGAAAGCATCGTGGCC
>CALFWN010000107.1 GCA_937928335.1 uncultured Litoreibacter sp.
GGCGGAGATGCGCAACCTGCCCAAAGGTATCGACCAGCGGTCGTCCTGCCGCCACCCCGACTGGACCGGGCCAGATGACCTTGAGATTAAAATCCTCGAGCTGCGTGAAATTACCGGCTGGAAGGTTCCGATCTACGTGAAGGTCGCAGGCGCACGGCCCTATTTTGACACCACGCTTGCAGTCAAAGCGGGCGCAGACGTTGTCGTGCTGGACGGGATGCAGGGCGGCACGGCTGCAACGCAGGACGTATTCATCGAACATGTGGGCCAGCCGACGCTGGCCTGTATCCGCCCTGCGGTCAGAGCGCTGCAAGACCTTGGTATGCACCGCGAGGTGCAGCTGGTCGTCTCTGGCGGCATCCGCAATGGCGCGGATGTGGCCAAGGCGATGGCATTGGGTGCGGATGCTGTTGCCATCGGCACGGCGGCGCTGATCGCGCTTGGCGACAATGACCCGAAATGGGAAAGCGAATATAACAAGCTGGGCACCACGGCAGGCGCCTATGACGATTGGCATGAGGGTCAGGACCCTGCGGGGATCACCACACAGGACCCCGAGCTGATGAAGCGCTTCGACCCTGTCGAGGGGGGGCGCCGTTTGCGCAACTACCTCAAGGTGCTGACGCTTGAGGCGCAAACCATCGCGCGGGCCTGCGGCAAGAACCACATGCACAATCTCGAGCCCGAAGACCTTGTCGCCCTGACGATGGAGGCTGCCGCTATGGCGCAGGTCCCATTGGCAGGCACCGACTGGTATCCGGGCAAACCGAACACCTCATACTGACAACGAAGGGCGCGGCCATCACGGCACGCGCCCTCACTATGACGACCAATAGGGATAAACGACAATGGCAACCGATCTCGCGAAATTCGCCAAAGACAATGGTATCAAATACTTCATGATCTCCTTCACCGACCTGTTTGGCGGGCAGCGCGCCAAGCTGGTCCCGGCCCGAGCCATCGCGGATATGCAGGAAGACGGCGCGGGGTTTGCGGGCTTTGCCACTTGGCTCGACCTGACGCCTGCGCATCCCGACATGCTGGCCGTCCCAGACCCCGAGGCCGTGATCATTCTGCCCTGGAACAAGGAAATTGCCTGGGTCCCCGGCAATTGCGTCATGGAGGGCGAGGACGTGGCCCAAGCGCCGCGCAACGTGCTGCGCCGCCTGATCGCAGAAGCGGCCGAGGAAGGCATGTATGTCAAAACCGGCATCGAGGCCGAATTCTTCCTGCTGACCCCAGCCGGCGACCAGATCAGCGACGAATATGACACCGCCGCCAAGCCTTGTTATGACCAGCAAGCGTTTATGCGCCGTCTCGACGTGATCCGCGAGATCTCCGATCACATGCTGGAACTGGGCTGGAACCCCTACCAGAACGACCACGAGGACGCCAATGGCCAGTGGGAGATGAACTGGGATTTCGACGACGCGCTGGCCACCGCTGACAAACATTCCTTCTTCAAATTCATGGCCAAATGCGTGGCCGAAAAGCACGGCTACCGCGCGACTTTCATGCCCAAACCCGTCGAAGGGCTGACCGGGAATGGCTGCCACGCGCATATTTCGGTCTGGGATAAAGCAGGCAAAACCAATATCTTCGCGGCTGAACCTGATAACAGCAGCCAAACCGCAGAGCTGGGTCTTAGCGACAAAGGACGCCACTTCCTGGGCGGCATCATGAAACACGCCTCCGCGCTGGCTGCGATCACCAACCCGACGGTGAACAGCTACAAACGCATCAATGCGCCGCGCACCATGTCGGGGGCCACATGGGCGCCAAACACTGTCACCTGGACCGGCAATAACCGCACCCATATGGTCCGTGTCCCCGGCCCCGGCCGGTTCGAGCTGCGCCTGCCTGATGGCGCGGCAAACCCATATCTGCTGCAGGCTGTCATCATTGCGGCAGGCCTGTCTGGCCTGCGCTCGAAAGCCGACCCTGGCAAGCGGCATGACATCGACATGTATGCCGAAGGTCACAAGGTACGCGGCGCGCCAAAGCTGCCTTTGAACATGCTCGACGCGATGCGCGCCTATGACAAGGACAAGGAGCTGAAAGCGGCTATGGGCGAAGAATTCTCCGCCGCCTACCTGAAGATGAAACAGCAGGAATGGAACGATTTCACCTCGTACTTTTCGCAATGGGAAAAAGACAACACGCTCGATATCTGAGCATCCGAAACGCTGTGCTGAGGCCGGAGACCTGAGTATTTGAGCCAAAACGAAGCCCAGGACTGTTTTGCTTCGTTTTGGCCAAAATACTCCCGCCGGAGGCAGCTGACATATCCATTCAAGCCGACAGGAGATTTTCATGGGCAAACGTATCGCTATCATCGGGGCCGGCCCATCCGGGCTTGCACAACTACGCGCCTTCCAGTCCGCCAGGCAAAATGGAGAGGACATTCCTGAGATCGTCTGCTTTGAAAAGCAGTCCGATTGGGGCGGGCTGTGGAATTACACCTGGCGTACCGGGGTGGACCAATATGGTGAGCCGGTGCATGGCTCAATGTATCGCTATCTGTGGTCCAACGGGCCCAAGGAGGGTCTGGAATTTGCCGATTATTCCTTTGAGGAGCATTTCGGAAAACAGATCGCGTCCTACCCGCCCCGCGCCGTGCTCTTTGACTATATTCAAGGCCGGGTCGAGAAGGCCGGCGTGCGCGATTGGATACGGTTTGAGACTGTCGTGCGACGCGTGGAACATGAGGGCGACAAGTTTTCCGTCACTGTGAAGAACCTGCCGAAAGACACTGAATATACAGAAGAATTCGACCATACGATCTGCGCCTCCGGGCATTTTTCCACCCCGAACGTGCCCGAGTTCGAAGGTTTTGACACATTCAAAGGCCGGGTACTGCACGCCCATGATTTCCGTGACGCGCTGGAATTCAAGGATCAGGACATTCTGATCGTAGGGACCAGCTATTCGGCGGAAGATATCGGCTCACAATGCTGGAAATACGGGGCCAGGTCGATCACCGTGTCGCACCGGACGGCCGCGATGGGGTATGACTGGCCAGACAATTGGGCGGAGGTGCCCCTGCTGACCAAGGTTGACGGCAACACCGCCCATTTCAAGGATGGGAGCAGCCGTCACGTGGACGCGGTTTTGCTCTGCACCGGCTACCAGCACCATTTCCCCTTCATGGCCGAGGACCTGCGCCTGAAAACCACCAACCGGCTGGCGACGGCAGACCTGTATAAAGGCGTGGCCTGGGTCGACAACCCCGACCTGTTCTATTTAGGTATGCAGGATCAGTGGTTTACCTTCAACATGTTCGACGCCCAAGCCTGGTGGGTGCGCGACACGATCATGGGCAAGATCACCATGCCGTCGAAAGCAGAGATGGAGGCCGATGTCGCAGACCGCGTGGCGCGCGAAGACGCGGGCGAGGATGACTATGACGCGATCTGGTATCAGGGCGACTACATCAAGGAATTGATCAGCGAGACCGACTACCCAAGCTTCGATGTAGAGGGCGCCTGCATGGCCTTCAAGGCGTGGAAGGGCCATAAAAAGAAAGGCATCATGACCTTCCGCGACAATTGCTACAAATCGGTGATGACCGGAACGATGGCGCCTGTGCATCATACGCCCTGGAAGGATGCGCTGGACGACAGTCTGGAAGTCTACCTGCAGAACTAGGCAGCTCCTAACCCGCCGGGGTCACGCGCAGGAAGACATAAGTCTGTTGCAATCCGCCCTTGTCTTTGAGGGAGATGCCGACCTCCCCCTCGGGGGTTTGAAAAATGCGCAGATCATAAAAATCGGGGTGATTTACGTCTTGGTCATTTTCTACCTCCAGGGAAGTTGCCATACAGCTTGGAACGGCCTCGATCACCGCCTCGAACGCTTCTGTGGCTTCTGGCGCGCGGTAATCGAAGGGCCATGCGCAATGGGTCGATATCTCGCCCGATAGCGCCAAGGCTGTGGTGCATTTGGCCTCGTGAATGAAGGACTGCGGCAGGGTCATGGTCTTCCCGCCATCAAAGAGCGCCTGAAGCTGCGGACAAAAGGCCTGCGCGGGTGCGGTTGTGAGAAGGAACGCCGTAAGAGCGGCCTTCATTTGGCCACCAGCTGTTCGCCCTCGACCACTTTGAAGGGCGTGGGTGGGGTTCTCTTTGAGACCCAGAAATAAGTGCCTGCAAATTCCATAACGAACCAGCCTTCCCAGTCGGCATCGCGGGGCCAGATGGATTGGTATTCGTCTTTCTCAGCATCCAGGCGCCATTCGCCCAAGGTGGAGCGGGCGTTTTCCTGAGCATAGATGGTGGTGCCGTCGGGCGCGAAATATTGGCGGTAGCTGACCCCCTCCCAGTCGCCGATGGCGGTGTTGCCAGACAAGAGTGCCTCGATCTCATGGGTTTTGAGCTTGACGGATTGAGCGCTTGCCGCGGTGGCAAGGCTCACAGCCAACGCGGCGATCAAGGTCAGGGCAGTTCTGCGATACATAGCGGGTGTCCTATTTGTAGATTTCGCGGCGGGTTCCAAAATCGCGCAGGCGTTTGCGCCACGTCTTGTAGCTGCCGGGCTTCAGATTGTCGCGCATCAGGGCTTTGACTTGTTTTTCTTTCAACCCGTATTCGGCTTCGATATGGGCGAAGCTGACATGATCGGACAACGCCATCTGGATGATTTCGCTTCTATGCGCGTCGGAAAGGTCAGGGCTCATGTGACCTGCCCGTCATTGACAAGGATCATCGCCACCCGGCGCAGTGTGGCGCGCAGGCGTTCGATATGGGGTCCCTCATGGTTCAGGTCGCTCAGCGTTTGGTCCATGATCTTCAGCCAGTTTTCCGCATCTTCCATGTGGATCGGGATATGGGCGTGGATCTCCTTCACGTTCATATGCCGGTGCTTCTCCATGTAATATTGCCGCCCACCCATGAAGCCAGAGAGGAAGTTGAACTGCTCCATCCGGGTGTGGGACAGCCCGTGGTTTTGCAGATGCAGGGAGAGGATCTGTTTGCCCTCGGGGAGGGCTTCCACCAGATCGTAGAAGTGTTCGACCAACTCACGCAGCGCATATTCACCGCCGATCTGCTCAAGCACCGTCTGGGTCATGACCTAGGGCGTTCCTTCTTGGGATCAAACGCCGCAAGGTCAGGGCGGATGGTCGCGGGGAGGCGTTTTTGATGGCCATCCAGCTTGCCAATCTCCACATGCGTTCCGGGTTCTGCATGGGCCACATCGATACGCGCCATTGCAATGTTTTTGCCCAGAAGAGGCGAGCGCATGGCGGAGGTGACCTCCCCAATCTGAGCGCGGCCGATATGGATGCAATCGCCATGACCCACCTGCACCTCACTGCCGATATCAAGACCCATCAGCTTGCGTTGCGGATGCTCCTTGCGGCGGATCAACGCGTCGCGGCCAATGAAATCATCAGGCTTGGATTTGAGCGGCACGGTGAAGCCAATGCCCGCCTCAAACGGGTCGGTTTGGTCGGAAAAGTCATAGCCTGCGAAGATCAAACCCGCCTCGATACGCACCAGATCGAGCGCCTCCAGCCCCATTGGGGTGAGGCCGTGATCCTGGCCCGCCTCCCAGATCGCGTCGAAGATTTCGGTGCAATGTTTGGGATGGCACATGACCTCATAGCCCAGCTCGCCCGTATAGCCGGTGCGCGACAGCACGAAGGGCGTGCCGGACTCGTTATGCAGGCGGGCAGGCGTGTGGCGGAACCAGCCGAGCTGGTCAAACTCGGGATTATGCGGCGCGGTCCATGTAATTTTTCTGAGCAGATCACGGCTTTCGGGGCCTTGCACTGCGACGTTATGCAGCTGATCGGTTGAAGATCGCACCAGCACCTTGAGCCCCAGCTTTTCAGCCTGCTCCCGTATCCATATGCCCCCATAGTCATTGCCGCCGATCCAGCGGAAGTTGTCTTTGTCGAGGCGGAAGACGGTGCCGTCATCGATCATGCCGCCATGCTCATAACACATCGCGGTATAGACCACGCCGCCTGCGGGCAGCGTTTTCATGTTGCGGGTGAAGACATATTGGCAGAGCGCTTCGGCGTCGGGGCCGGTGATCTCGAACTTGCGCAGGGGGGAGAGGTCCATGATAACCGCCTTCTGGCGGCAGACATGGTATTCGGCGATGGGGCCTGCCTCCGCGAAGCAATTTGCCAGCCAGTAGCCGTTATACTCGATGAAGTTGCGGGTGTGCTTGGCGAAACAGTCGTGGAAGCCGGTTTGCTTGGTCATTTTCATTTCCGCATCTGGGGTGGGCCGGTACGCGACCGAGCGTTGGAAGGTTTCCTTGCCGCTATAGGTGCGGACATGGATGTCGGTCGGGTTCCAGCCATTGGCCGCCGTGGTGTCGTCGGGACAGGCAGAGCTGACGCAGACGATATCGGTCAGCGCGCGCAGGAGCACATAGTCACCGGGGCGCGACCACGGCTCGTCGGAATACAGGACGCCGTGCTCGTCGAGGAAAGTGTTGAAGAAGAAGTTGATC
>CALFWN010000108.1 GCA_937928335.1 uncultured Litoreibacter sp.
CTATCGCTATTCTCGCCTCATCTTCCTGCTGCTCTTCGGCGTCATCCTTTTCGGAGAACGCCCCGACGCCCTCACCCTATCCGGCGCCGCCATCATCATCACCTCCGGCATCTACACCATGTGGCGCGACCGTCTGGCCAAACAGGGGTGAGATGCGTCTCAGGCCGCGGTGCCTCGCCAATGGCGGGTCTTCGAATGATATATTGGCGACGAAGGAGGCCTGGACGAAAAAGCGGAAGTTCGCCGCAGATTGCGCAAGGGTCTCTTTATGGGACAAACCGGGTTTTGGCTCCAAAGTGAACAATGACAGCTTTCGATGGATCTGCAACGATGGCTGCTATCTGTCATGGCCAATCTCGCTGATGTCGTGCCTTTACCGACCACTTTGGCCAAGCAGCTTGCCAGAACAGGCTTTTTGATCGACTGTTCTCAATAGGACACGCTGAAATCTCATTGCACCAGACGATGCAGCTTTTCGCGGAATACAATTCGGAGGAAATACCTATGACGAATTCGGTCTTAGTTGCAGTAGATGGTAGCGATGGTGGTGAGCGCGCACTTAAATATGCAAGCGAACGAGCAAAACTAGGTGGGGCGAAACTGATAGTGACATATGTCATCGAATGGTCGCCATATTCATTTAATACCCCCGAAGAAAACGCAGAGCGCCACAAGCGCCGAGAGGAAGAAATTGATCGGGCGACATCCGGAGTTGTAGAGCCAGCCGCCGCGCAATTGGCTGCCGCTGGGATCGAATATGAAACGGTGGTCCGGCACGGTCCACCTGCTGAGACTCTGATTAAACTCGCTGAAGAATTTGGCGTCCAGCAGATCGTGATCGGACGGCGCGGACAGTCGGGCATCAAGACCCTGCTGTTTGGAAGCGTCGCGGGCAATCTGGTCCAGACCTCGCCCGTACCTGTTGTCGTCGTACCCTGACACAGCTCGGCAAAGCTCGCCCCCATGCGGGTGAGCCAACAAAACAATGGAGGGACAAGTTATGATGAGGTTCTTGGTAACACTTACGGCTCTACTACTCTCTACAATGGCCGCACATGCAGGCTTTGACGACACAATCAACGAACTCACCGCCCCCATCGCATCGGCGATCGGCAATTTCGTGTTTTTCAAGATCACCGTTTTTGGTGCCGAACTTCCGCTGGTTGTCTTATGGCTCGTAGTCGGAGCGGTGTTCTTCACTTTCTATATGGGCTTCGTCAACATTGGCGGCTTCAAACACGCGATCCAGCTCGTCCGTGGGGATTATGCCGACCCTGACAGCCCTGGTGAGGTGTCACATTTTCAGGCCCTGGCAACAGCCGTGTCCGGCACGGTCGGCATCGGGAACATCGGTGGGGTTGCCGTGGCCGTGACGATTGGCGGCGCGGGGGCCACCTTCTGGCTGATTGTCGCGGGTTTTCTGGGCATGTCCACAAAGTTTGTGGAGTGTACGCTGGGGGTCAAATACCGGCAGGAGAACCCGGACGGATCCGTGTCCGGCGGCCCGATGTATTATATGCGCAAAGGGTTTGAAGAACGCGGCATGGGCGGTTTCGGGCGGTTCATGGGGACGTTCTATGCCATCGGCATCTTTGTCGGCGCCTTGGGCATCGGCAATATGTTCCAGTCCAATCAAGCCTATGTGCAGTTGAACACTGTCGCGGGTGGCGCGCTTGACGGGTTGGGCTGGTTGGTCGGCCTGATCCTTGCGGCGGTTGTCTTTATGGTGATCATCGGCGGCATCAAATCCATCGCCCGCGTGACGGAAAAGATCGTGCCATTCATGGCGATATTCTATTGCGTGTTTGCGATCATCGTCATCTTGATGAACTTCGCATCGATCCCCGCAGCAATAGGCAATATATTCGCCGGTGCCTTCACAGGTGCAGGTGTGCAGGGCGGTGCAATTGGGGCGCTGATCATCGGCTTCCAACGCGCTGTCTTTTCGAACGAAGCGGGCATCGGGTCAGCCTCCATCGCGCACGCCGCGGTGAGGACGCCGGAGCCAGTCACTGAAGGGTATGTTTCGCTGCTGGAGCCGTTCATTGATACCATCGTCATCTGTACGATCACGGCACTGGTCATCGGAACAAGTCAGGTGGCGGACCCGAACTTTGCCGGTGACGCGACAGGTGTGGCCATGACATCGGCTGCTTTCGAGCGCCAGATCAGCTGGTTCCCGCTACCATTGGCTTTTGGTGCATTGCTCTTTGCATTCTCGACAATGATTTCGTGGTCATATTACGGGTTGAAGGGCTGGACCTATCTGTTTGGTGAGGGCCATTTGGGGCAGACAATCTACAAGCTGATGTTCTGCGCCTTTGTGGCATTGGGGTGCATGGTGCAGCTGGGGCCGATCCTGGATATCTCAGACGCTCTGGTCTTCCTGATCTGTGTGCCAAACATCCTGGGCCTGTATGTCCTCGCACCAATCGTGCGGCGCGAAATGCTCAGCTACAAGGCGCGCCTGGCCAGCGGCGAGATCAAGAGATACAGCCATTAAATCAAATTGGTTAAACAGACAGCAGTGAAATGTTTATCTACATTTCGCTGCTGTTCAGTATTGGCGGCAGACCAGGATTGTTCTCTCTGCGACGACCGAAGACTGCTTTGCTCTGCAATTCACTGCTGCATATCGAATGTCCAATTGCGAACGCAATGCCAAAGAGG
>CALFWN010000109.1 GCA_937928335.1 uncultured Litoreibacter sp.
GGCCAATATCTGGCCCGGTTTCGTGGATGCAATGACGGCCCTGCTGCTGGTTCTGGTCTTCGTGCTGTCGATCTTCATGATGGTGCAATTCATGCTGACAGAGACCATCACCTCGCAGGATTCCGAGCTGGATGAGCTGTCCGGGCAGGTGCAAACGCTGGCCGACGCGCTGGGGCTGGAGCGCCAGATTGGTGCGGATTTGCAGGACCGGCTGGCCAATGCGCAAACGGCAGCCGAAGAGCAGGCCGCTCTGGTGGCCGCGCTGAGCGCGCAGAGCGCGGAGCAATCCACACGGATCGCCAGCTTTGAGGAACAGGTCGCGGGGCTGTTGTCGCAACAGGCGGATTTGCAAAGCCAAGTGGTCAGCCTGACGGGCGAGCGCGACACGGCGCAGGCGGACCTGACCGAAGCCGAGGCGGGCAATGCCGCGCTGGTGGCCCGGATCGAGGATATCGAGGCCGGGCTGGCCCGTGAAATATCCGAAAAGGAAGCCGCGCAGCTGGCGCTGGCGCAGGCCCGCTCCGAGATTGACGCAGGCGAAGAGGCGGCGCGTCTGGCCGCGGCCCGCACGCAGGCCCTTCAGGCGCTGATTGCCGATCTTGAAGATGAAACCGCGACGCAGGGCGCGGCGCTGGAAGAGGCAGAGGCGGCCCGTCTGGTCGACGCGGCGGCGGCGGAAGCCTTGCGCGAAAGGCTGGCGGGGGCAGATGCGGAGCTGACGGCCATGTCGCTGGCGCTGGAGGAAAAACGCCGGGAGGCCGAAGACACGTTGACGCTGCTGGCCGCGGCCAACGCGGTGAAGGATGATCTGGACGCGCAATTGCTGGCCGCGCTGACCCGCAATGAAGAGGTGCAAAGCTCTGCCAATGCAGCCGAGACCGCGCTGGAAGACGAGGTCGCGCGGCTGACCCGGGCGTTGAGCGAGGCGGAGGCCACGCGTGATGCGCTGATTGCCGACAGTGACGCGACACAGGCCGAATTGCGGGCCCAGATGATTGCCGCACTGGCCGCACAGGAGGCGGCAGAGGCGCAAGCGGGTGAGGCGTTGAGCGAGGCGGAACAACGCGCGATCCTGCTGGCCACCGCCAATGAGGCGCTGAGCCAGGAACAGGCGGCAAGTGCCGAAAGCCAGCGCCGGGTGGAGGCGTTGAACCAGCAAGTGGCGGCCCTGCGCTCGCAATTGGGCGCGTTGCAGGGGCTGCTGGATGCGGCAGGCGCGCGGGACGCGGAGGCGAATGTGCAGATCAGCGCCTTGGGGTCCCAGCTCAACACCGCGCTGGCGCAGGTGGCCTCCAACCAGCGGCAACTGGCGGCCGAAAGCGCTGCATTGGCCGAAGAGCAGCGCAAACGCGCAGAGCTGGAGGAGGCGGAGCGCAAGCGGCTGGAGCTGGAAGCGGTGGATTTGCAGAATTACCGCTCGGAATTCTTTGGCCGGCTGCGCGAATTGCTGGGCGATCAGGAAGGCGTGCGCATCGAGGGCGACCGGTTTGTGTTCTCATCAGAGGTGCTGTTTGAGCCTGCCAGCGCCGATCTGTCCGGCGAGGGCCGGGCCGAGATTGCGAAAGTGGCCGATATCCTGCTGCGCGTTGCGGGCGATATCCCTGAAGAGCTGGACTGGGTGATCCGCGTGGATGGCCACACGGATAACCTGCCCCTGTCTGGCACCGGCGTTTACCGCGACAACTGGGAGCTGAGTCAGGCGCGGGCACTTTCGGTGGTCCGCTTCATGAGCGGGTCGCTGGGCATCCCGCCGACACGGCTGGCGGCGAACGGGTTTGGCGAATACCAGCCGGTGAACACGGCCGACACGGCTGAAGCACGGGCGCAGAACCGGCGCATCGAGCTGAAGCTGACTGAAAAATAGGTCTGAGAAATAGGTCTGCAAAATAGAGCGGCTGCGCCGCGCGTGATGTTGTGTGCTCTTGGGGAGTTTCACTCCCCGCCGCACGGGCATCCCCCGGAAGGTATTTTTGAAGCAGTGATAGGGGCGGTTTTGGCGCCTGTTTCCCAAGAGAAAAGCCGCCGGGGGTGATCCGGCGGCTTTGTGATTTTTGGCCTATTCGGCAGTGAGCAGCGGCGGCTTTTTCTTGGAGCCGATGCGGGCCTTTTCGGGCTCCAGCACCTGCAGGTCAATCTCGCCTTTCTTGACGCCGACCTTGACCACACCGCCTTTGGCCAGCTTGCCGAAGAGCAGCTCTTCCGCCAGTGGCTTTTTGATATGCTCCTGGATCACACGGGCCAGGGGCCTTGCGCCCATCTTCTCGTCATAGCCCTTGTCACCGAGCCATTCGGCCGCAGCCGGGGTCAGCTCGAACGTCACGTTGCGGTCCATCAGCTGGGCCTCGAGCTGGAGGACGAATTTCTCCACCACGCGGGAGATGATCTTCTTGCCCAGGGGCGCGAAGGAGATGATGGCATCCAGTCGGTTGCGGAATTCGGGTGTGAACAGCTTTTCGATTGCGGCTGTGTCTTCACCCTCCCGCCGGTCGCGGCCAAAGCCCATCGGTGCGCGGGCTGCATCAGCAGCGCCCGCATTCGATGTCATGATCAAGACCACGTTGCGGAAATCCGTCGTGCGGCCGTTGTGATCGGTGAGCTTGCCGTGATCCATCACCTGCAGCAGGATGTTGAACACATCGGGATGCGCTTTCTCGATCTCGTCCAAAAGCAGCACGCAATGCGGGTTCTGGTCGACCTTGTCGGTGAGCATTCCGCCCTGATCAAAACCGACATAGCCCGGAGGCGCGCCGATCAGGCGGGAGATGGCGTGTTTCTCCATATATTCGGACATGTCGAACCGGATTAGCTCCACGCCCAATTGATCCGACAGCGCCTTTGCGGCTTCGGTTTTGCCCACGCCCGTTGGCCCGGCAAACAGATAGTTGCCGATGGGCTTTTCGGGTTCGCGCAGACCGGCACGGGCCAGTTTGATGGCGGAGGCCAAGGCCTCCAGCGCGGTATCCTGACCGAAGACCTGACGTTTCAGGGATTTTTCGAGATCCTGCAGCGTTTCGGCATCGTCCTTTGAGACGGTTTTCGGCGGGATGCGGGCGATCTTGGCGACGACGGCTTCGATCTCTTTGACGCCGATGGATTTGCGGCGTTTGCTTTCCACGACCAGATGCTGCGCGGCCCCGGCCTCGTCAATGACGTCGATGGCCTTGTCGGGCAGCTTGCGGTCATGGATGTAGCGCGATGAGAGCTCCACCGCGGATTTGATCGCATCGGCGGTGTATTTGATGCCGTGATGTTCCTCGAAATAGGTTTTGATGCCTTTGAGGATGGCGACGGCATCATCGACAGAGGGTTCCACCACATCGATTTTCTGAAACCGGCGGCTGAGGGCGCGGTCTTTTTCGAAATGTTGACGGAATTCCTTATAGGTGGTTGAGCCCATGCAACGCAGCTTGCCGCCTTGCAGGGCAGGTTTCAGCAGGTTGGAGGCGTCCATCGCGCCGCCGGAAGTGGCACCTGCACCGATTACGGTGTGAATCTCGTCAATGAACAGCACCGCGTCGGGATGTTCTTCAAGCTCCGTCATGACGGCTTTCAGGCGTTCCTCGAAATCGCCGCGATAGCGCGTGCCTGCCAGAAGCGCGCCCATGTCGAGCGAGTAGATCGTGGTTTGCGACAGTATCTCAGGCGTCTGGCCATCGACGATTTTCATCGCCAGACCTTCGGCGATGGCGGTCTTGCCCACGCCGGGATCACCCACCAGAAGCGGGTTGTTCTTGCGGCGGCGGCACAGCA
This sequence comes from uncultured Litoreibacter sp., assembly GCA_937928335.1. Taxonomy (GTDB): domain Bacteria; phylum Pseudomonadota; class Alphaproteobacteria; order Rhodobacterales; family Rhodobacteraceae; genus Litoreibacter. The sequence goes on from CALFWN010000109.1 coordinate 3,751, forward strand.
CCTGCACGCAGCGTTCTACCTCATGGCCGCGGCCGATGAGCGGGTCGATATCGCCATCGCGGGCCTTGGCGTTGAGATCGACGCAATATTTGGCTAGCGCGGATTCCTTCGCCTCATCCCCGCTTTGCGCACTGTCATTTGTGGTGTCTTCATCAAACTCAGTGGAGCCAGCCACCGGGCGCACCTCGCCAAATTCGGGGTCCTTGGCCACGCCATGCGCGATGAAATTGACCGCGTCATAGCGGGTCATATCCTGTTCCTGCAGGAAGAAGGCGGCGTTGCTTTCACGTTCCGCAAAGATCGCAACCAGCACATTGGCCCCGGTCACTTCCGTCCGGCCCGAGGATTGCACATGGATTGCGGCGCGCTGGATGACGCGCTGGAAGGCGGCTGTGGGCACAGCTTCGGAGCCTTCGACATCGGTGACGAGTGTGGAGAGCTCTTCCTCGATGAATTCCGAGAGCGTTGCGCGCAGATTTTCGAGATCAACCCCGCAGGCCTGCATGACCTTCGCGGCGTCCGGCTCGTCCGTGAGCGCGAACAGCAGATGTTCCAATGTAGCCAGTTCGTGGCGATGCGCATTGGCCTGCGCGAGCGCCGCATGGATGGCTTTTTCCAGAGTGTCCGAGAATGATGGCACCCCTTGCTCCTTCATATCAGGGCAGAAAACGGGTCGAGGACCCGGGATCGACCTTTGCCTCTTAGACCTTACAGTTCGGTTTAAATTCCCAACCTTCAAGTCTTTTTTCATCACTTTCTGTGTGATCTAGCGTGTATTTCAAACTATCCAGCCCGTCTGAAGCCTCCTAGACCGTTGCGATCATGGGCAAACTGGCGCAGGCTCAAGGCGAATTTGAGGCGCAAAGATGGGTTTTAGACGATGCATCTCGATGTCCAGGACCTGAAGAAATTCTACTACCGCACAAATCTCGGGCGCGTGGCGCAGCGGGCGATCCGCGAGCAGATGGCGGAGTTCTGGTCCAGCTGGAAAGGGGAGACCGTGGTGGGTTTCGGGTTTTCCGTGCCGCTGCTGCGCCCCTATCTCAAGGAGGCCCGCCGGGTCGTGGCCCTGATGCCCGGCCCGCAAGGTGTGATGCACTGGCCCGCATCCGCGCCCAATGTCAGCGTGCTGTGCGAGGAGACATTATGGCCGCTGCAATCGGGGCAGGCGGATAAGCTGATTGTGCTGCACGGGCTGGAGATGTCGGAAAACCCCTCGGCGCTGCTGGAGGAATGCTGGCGGGTGCTGGCGCCGGGCGGGCGGGTCGTGTTTATCGTCGCCAACCGGGCCGGGCTGTGGTCGCGGCGCGACCGCACGCCCTTTGGCATTGGCAGGCCATATTCCCTGACGCAGCTGGAGGCGCAGCTGAGAAAGCACAATTTCTCGCCCGAAAGGCACCTGGCCGCGCTGTTTGCCATTCCAAGCGAAAAGCGGTTCTGGCTGAAGGCCGCCGCCATGATGGAGAATTTCGGGCGCAGGGTCTCGGGCCGGTTTGCGGGTGGCGTGGTGATGGTGGAGGCCACCAAGCAGGTTTATGCGCCCCGGCCCAAAGGGCGGGCGATCAAAGTGCCCAAACCCTTGCGTGCCCTTGAAGGCGCGCCTGCGGGCGCGGTCGGGCGTTTGCAGCGCAATCGGGCCCGCTCGCGCGCGCCCGGCAGAGACTGACCCCCGCCAGCGAGCGAACCCGGCCAGCGACTGATCCGGGCAGAGGCACCCGCAGCTACAATAGGTCGCAGGGGGTATTGGGGCTATGAAATTGCCCTAAAATTTAACGCCCGCTTGCGCAGACCGATACCTCACCGCCCGGCAGCACAGCCCGCCGGTCAAGCCAATCGATTTAATACCTGCTTGGGAGTTGCGCCGCGCAGAGGGCTTTGATACATCGCACCTGAATTTGGGGGGACGCGGCGACGCTGCCTCTGCAAGAATGCCTAAGAAACTGCCTGAGGAACAAGCTGCCCAGCTTCCTTGAGCGCCAAGAATCGGAAGGGTGGACGTGTCCGAACCAGTCTCGATCTCAACCGGAATTGCAGCCCGCTATGCAACCGCCGTGTTTGACCTTGCCAAGGACGGCAAGAAACTTCCAGCACTCGAAAAAGACATCGACGCTTTGGGCGCCGCACTTGGCGCCAGCGCGGAGTTCGGGGCGCTGATCTCCTCGCCGCTTTACTCGCGCGCCCAGCAGGGCGACGCCATTGCGGCCATCGCCAAGAAGATGAAGCTCTCGCCGGTGGTGGCCAACACGCTGTCGCTGATGGCCTCCAAGCGCCGCCTGTTTGTGGTGCCGCAGCTGCTGTCGGAACTGCGCGCGCGCATCTCGGAGGAAAAGGGCGAGGTGACCGCTGACGTCACCGCGGCCAAGGCCCTGACCAAAGCACAACAAGACAAACTTGCCAAAACGCTGAAAGCGTCTGTCGGCAAGGACGTGAAGATCAATTTGGCCGTTGATGAGTCTCTCATCGGCGGTCTTGTCGTTAAAGTGGGCTCGAAGATGATCGACACCTCGATCCGCTCCAAGCTCGCCGCCCTGCAGAATTCTATGAAAGAGGCCGGATAACATGGCAATCCAAGCAGCGGAAATCTCCGCAATCCTGAAAGACCAAATCAAGAATTTTGGCAAAGAAGTAGAAGTGGCCGAAGT
>CALFWN010000110.1 GCA_937928335.1 uncultured Litoreibacter sp.
TCAAATGACCCCGTTTTGTACAAAACTCTCTCGGAGCAGCTTGCGCAGACTAAGCCTTGCGCCAAAGGGATTTCCCCCCTAAACACCCCCGGTGGACCTCCATATCCACGGAATCAACATCAAGAAACGCCGTGTTCACCCTATCTCGCTTCGGGGGTGCTTCCGGCAAAGGAGAAGCGATATGAAACTGCATGAATTGCGCGACAATCCCGGCGCGACCAAACCGAAAAAACGCGTGGGCCGCGGCCCGGGCTCCGGCACCGGCAAGATGGGTGGCCGTGGTATCAAAGGTCAAAAATCCCGCTCAGGCGTTGCACTTAACGGATATGAAGGCGGCCAGATGCCGCTCTATATGCGTCTTCCAAAGCGGGGCTTTAACAGCCGCAACCGCAAGAGCTTTGCGGTGATCAACCTGGGCCTGATCCAGAAGTTTATCGACGCCAAGACGCTCGACCCCAAGAAAGAGATCACCGAGGATATGCTGGTTGAGACCGGCGTTGTGCGCCGCAAGCTGGACGGTGTCCGGGTTCTGGCCAAGGGCGAGATCACCTCGAAGGTGAAACTCAGCGTCACCGGCGCCTCGAAGGCGGCCATCCAAGCTGTTGAAAAGGCTGGCGGATCTCTGAGTGTCGCGGCTGCCGCAGAATAACAACTTGTGAGGGGCAAAGCCGCCCCCTACATGTAATAAAGTTTTCCAGCGCCGCGACGGGGAGACCCGCTCGCGGCGCTGCGCCGATACAGGGAAAGTAACAGATGGCATCAGCCGCCGAGCAAATGGCCCAAAACATGAGCTGGTCCGCCTTTGGCAAGGCGACCGAGCTTAGGCAACGCATCCTTTTCACCATCGGTCTGCTGATCGTCTACCGCCTTGGCACCTATATCCCGGTCCCCGGCATCGACGCCGACGCGCTGCGCAACTTCGTGGATCAGATCTCGACAGGGGTGGGCGGCATTCTCAACATGTTCACCGGCGGCGCGATTGGCCGCATGGGGCTGTTTGCCCTTGGGATCATGCCCTATATCTCGGCCTCGATCATCGTGCAGCTTATGACGGCGATGGTCCCGCAGCTGGAACAGCTGAAAAAAGAGGGCGAGCAGGGCCGCAAGAAGATCAACCAATATACCCGCTACGGCACGGTGTTTCTGGCCACGTTGCAGGCCTACGGTCTGGCGGCGGGGCTCGAATCCGGTGGGCTTGTCACTGATCCCGGCTGGTTCTTCCGCATCTCCTGCGTGATCACGCTGGTCGGCGGCACCATGTTCCTGATGTGGCTGGGCGAGCAGATCACCGCGCGCGGCATCGGCAACGGTATCTCGCTGATTATCTTCGTGGGCATCATCGCCGAGGTTCCTGCCGCATTGGCGCAGTTCTTTGCGCAAGGCCGCTCCGGCGCGATCAGCCCTGCGGTTATCATCGGTGTGCTGCTGGTGGTGATCGCCACGATTACCTTCGTAGTCTTCATGGAGCGCGCGCTGCGCAAGATCCACATCCAATATCCGCGCCGTCAGGTCGGCATGAAAGTCTATGATGGCGGCTCCTCGCATCTGCCGGTCAAGGTCAACCCGTCGGGCGTGATCCCCGCGATTTTCGCCTCCTCGCTGCTGTTGCTGCCAACCACGGTCTCGACCTTCTCGGGCAGCCAGACCAGCCCGATCATGGCGACGATCCTTGCCTATTTCGGTCCCGGCCAGCCGCTCTATCTGCTGTTCTTTACGGCGATGATCGTGTTCTTCGCCTATTTCTACACGTTCAACGTGGCGTTCAAACCTGATGACGTGGCCGATAACCTGAAGAACCAGAACGGGTTTATCCCCGGCATCCGTCCCGGTCAGCGCACCGCCGAGTATCTGGAATATGTGGTCAACCGCGTTCTTGTGCTTGGTTCGGCCTATCTGGCGCTGGTCTGTCTCTTGCCGGAGGTGCTGCGCGCGCAGCTGGCCATTCCGTTTTACTTCGGCGGAACGTCGGTTTTGATCGTGGTGTCGGTGACAATGGATACGATACAACAAGTGCAGTCGCACATGCTGGCACACCAGTATGAGGGGCTGATCGAGAAATCGCAGCTTCGCGGCAAAGGCGGCAAGAAGCGTGGAAAACGGAGCCCGTCGCGTCGATGAACATTATCCTTCTTGGACCGCCCGGTGCCGGCAAAGGCACGCAAGCGCAAATACTTGTTGAAACGCGGGGCATGATCCAGCTGTCCACCGGCGACATGTTACGGGCGGCCAAGACCTCCGGCACTGAGATGGGCAACAAGGTTGCTGCCGTTATGGATGCGGGCGAGCTGGTCACCGACGAGATTGTCATCGGTCTGATCGAGGAGAAGCTGCAAGGCGATCACGGCGGAGGCTTCATCTTTGACGGCTTCCCCCGCACGCTGGCCCAGGCCGATGCGCTGGGCGCATTGCTCAAGGCGCATGGCACCCAGCTTGATGCGGTCATCGCGATGGAGGTCAATGACGAGGTGCTGGTCAAGCGCATCGTCGGCAGGGCCGAAGAGGCGCGCGCCGCAGGCAAGCCCGTTCGCGCAGATGACAACGAGGAAAGCCTGAAGGTCCGCCTGATGGAATATTACAAGAAAACCTCGCCGCTGATTGGCTACTACCACTGCATGGGCCAGCTTAAATGGGTCCCGGGTCTGGGCAC
>CALFWN010000111.1 GCA_937928335.1 uncultured Litoreibacter sp.
CGAAGGCGCTTGCCTTCTTCTGTTTGGTATGGCCCATCCTTACGACGGAACCAAGGAAGGGTAGCTGATGGCCAAGACGCGCATTCTCAACGAGTTCGGTATGGGGTCATCCCTGCGCCGGACCGACTATACCGAAGCGGCTTTGCGGGCGATCAAGGACGCGCTTTGGCACAATTCCGTCAGTGTCGCACCCGCCTTTGGCTTTCCGAAAGAGGCCATGCTGATCGATGTCGAGATCGGCGTGCAGGAACCGGGCCAGGTCGACACATCCAAGCTGCTGGACGTCTTTCCATATGGCCAGCCCCGCATCAATGTTGTCACCGGCGGGCTGGATATCCCCAAACCTGACGGCTCCGGCGTGACTGTGATCGCCAATGCCGCGATCTGCGTCAGCTTTGATATGGAGGAGGCGTGATGGCCGAGGAACGTCTGATCCTTGAAATGGGCATGGGCAATGACCTTTACGGCATGGATTACACCAAAGCCGCCAAACGCGCGATCCAGGATGCGTTGCATCATTCCTCGATTGTCATGTTCAAATCGCTGGGCATCAGCCATGAGGAGATGCGCGTGCAGGTCACCATCGGTGTGCAGGACCCCGGCAAGCTGGATATTGACGCGCTGGTCGCGGAATTGCCGCGGGGCAGGGCGCAGGTGGTGGGCGTACAGGGCGGGCTGAACGTGCATGACCCCGACAATGACCAGACCCATGTGATCGCCACCGCCGCCATCGAGGCCTATGTGCCGATGAAGCCGGGCAAATGGAAGCTGTCGCAGGCCTGACTAGCGGTTCTTCAGCCCCGGCCAGTTCTTGTTGGCATCCGCGATATATCCCGGCTTGTCGGTCTTCCAAAGCAGATCGACCGGGCGGTTGATATTGAGATACAGCTTGTCGTCCACGATGTTCCACCGATAGGGGTCGCCGTCCACCTTTGAGCCAACAGCCGTCCCATAGGCGCAGAAACCGCCATATTGGGGCAGGTAGCTTTCGGGCGATTGCAGGAACGCCACGCGGGCTTCCTCGGACGCGAAACGGTAGGTGCCTCCCTGATGCTCCACCGTGATTGACGGATCGCCCTCCAGCGGTTTGCCGGCGTTGAAATAGCTGGTCGGGTCGATGCCGCGCAGCGCAAGGCCTGTGCTTGACAGGTTCAGCTCGGGGACATCTTTCGCAAACGCGCCCAGCGGCAGGCAGGCAAGGGTTGAGCCGAGCAGCATCTCTCGTCTTGTGAGGCGCATGTGATGTCCTTCCATATGGTCAAGCTGCGCGGACAGTAGCGGCGCGGCATAGCTGGCGACAAATCACAGCTGCGTGGGAGGGCGTGGCGTCTAATTGACCGACGGGTGTTGCATCCCGATCTGGTCGAAAATCGCCTTGCAGATCCCGCCCATCTCAAGCGCGAAGAAGTTCTTCGCGGCCGCCTTGTTGGGGTGGAACGGGTCCTTTACCATGCCGCGTTTGTTCAGCCGGAAATACTTCTTGTTGCCCTGATTTGCCGCCACTGTCTGCGGCGTCACGCCGGGCACAAAGCTGCAATGGCTGCCGGTTTGCTCAAACGCCGCTTGCAGGTTCACCTGCGCTTTGCGGCGCAGATCGGTGATCGACTTCTTGTAGGCGGGGGCCGTGGTCATGAAAATGCAGGGGATATCGTGAGGCAGCTGCGCCTGCATCTTCTCGACATCTTCCACGGCCAGTTCCGGATTGTGAGCCCAACGCTTGGCGGAGTTGCCAAGGAAGGACATCAACAGCAGGCCGGGGTTGTAGTAGTCTTCACGAAACATCTCCTCGAAGGGTGACTTTCCGGCGGCGCAGAACTGGTAATTCCGGCCACGCCCGATCTGCACATATTGGTTCGCGGTCTGGTTCACGTAGCCATAGGCGCCCGCATTGACCTTCCATTTCGGGTCCACATCGCAAACAGCCCCCTTGGCGCGGCCACGACGCGCGGTCCAGGAATGCAGCGAGGTGGAGCGCACGCCGATCACGCTGACTTTCATCTCCCCAAGGGAGGTCAGCTGCTGTTTTTGTATCGGGTCAGGATTGCAGTGTTTCTTGATGTCGGTGAAGAATTCAACAAAGGCGGGGCCGGAGCCGAAGGAGATCTGGCTATCGCCCAAGACCAGTATGTCGGGCGACATGAAGTCCTTCGCATGGGCGCCAGCAGCTGCCGACAGCAACCCGGTCACGCAGGCCATGATGCGCAAGCCGCTCAAAGAAACACCAAACATCCAGCTGCCTTGTCCAAACTTCCTACCTTTCGGCACACGAAACCTGATCGCATGGGCCACGGCAAGTGCCTCGCCGAAAGTTGAACATATGTGGGGCCTAGAACTCCGCGCCCGTGCCTTGCAGAACGCCATGCTCCAGCGCGTAGCGCGTGAGCCCGGCTGTTGAGTTGATGCCGAGCTTGCGTTTGATATTCTTGCGATGCGTCTCCACCGTATGCACCGAGATATCCAATTCCCGCGCAACCTCCTTATTGGCCTTGCCCTGGGCCAGTTGCAGCAAGATGGTCTGCTCCCGCGCGGTGAGAATATCCTGCGCCGTGTCGGGCGTCAGCGCGCCGGTGGCGCCGGTGCACAGATAGGTCTCACCGGCCATCACGGTTTGAATCGCGGTGTAAATCTCCTCGGTGGGCACGTCTTTCAGGATGTAGCCCCGCGCGCCGTGGCGCATTGCCGTGGCCACATATTCCGGCGCGTCATGCATCGACAGGACCACGATCCGCTGCTTGGCATTGCGCTCAAGCAGGATCTCGGTGGCGCTCAGCCCGCCAAGCTGCGGCATATTGAGGTCCATCAGGATCACATCGGGGCGCAGCGCATCGACCTGATCAATCACCTCCTGACCATTTGACAGCGTGGCCACCACTTCGATGTCGCCGTAGCTCTCCAGAATGGCCCGAATACCGTCTGCCACCATAGGATGGTCATCAACGATCAAGACACGAATAGGGGTCATGCGATCTTTCTTCCTTCACTTGGCTTTTGGTTGTCGCCAGCCTTGGGGGGCAGCAGATGGCTGAGCGGAACAGAGGCCTCGATGGTTGTGCCGCCCGACGTGCTCATCACCCGGAGCGTGCCGTTGAGCTGATCTATGCGTTCCTGCATGTTGCGCAGACCAAGCCCGCCATCGCGCCGCGCATTGTCCATGCCGCCGCCATTATCCTTGATGCGCAGGGTCGCCCCGCGACGATGGCCGAACACATCAAGCGTGACCTTCGTGGCCTCGGCATGGCGCTCAACATTGGTCAGCGCCTCCTGCGCGATCCGGTAAAGCGCCGTCTTGGCGTCCTGATCCAGCCGGTTGCGGAACACGACAGTTGTAAATTCCGTCTCAAGCCCGGTGCGGGCCTTGAAATCTTCTATCAATGATTTCAGCGCGGGCCCGAGCCCCAGATCATCCAGCACGCCGGGCCGCAGATCGGCAGAGATCCGGCGGACCTCGTGAATGGCATCGGTCAGCCCGTCTATGCCCTTGTCGAGGCTCTGCGTGGCACCGTCATCTTTCGCGGCAACCTGCCGCTTGGCCAGCTCGACCGCATATCGGACGCCGATCAGGATTTGGCTAATGGAATCATGGAGTTCCCGCGCGACCCTGCCACGTTCTTCCTCTTGTGTGTCGATGATTCGCTCGGTCAGCGCCTTCAGTTTGCCATCGGCAAGCCTGCGTTCGCGCAGGTTCAGCAGCAAGCCTGTCACAAAGACGGCCAGTAGGGCGGCGATGGTGATAATCGCGATTTGCAGGAAGGTCTGGCGGATGCGGGCCTCTGTGGTGGCGCGGGCGGCTGCAACAGTTGCGACGACATCGTCGATGAAAATCCCGGTGCCCAGCGCCCATTTCCAGTCTTGCAGGCCGATTTGGTAGGTGACCATCCGCGCCGTCTCTCCGGTGGAGGGTTTGGTCCAGTCGAAACTGTGATAGCCTCCGGCGCGCGCGGTCTCGATGATCTTGTCGGTCACGGAGACCCCGTTGCCATCGGTCAGCCCCGACCAGTTCTGGCCGATCAGGGAGGTGTGGCGCGGGCTGACCAGATTGTTGCCGTCATAGTCGAACACAAAGAAATAGCCGTCCTGGCCGTAAATCATCGCCGACAGGATCTGCGTGACCTCCAGCTTTGCGGCCTCGTCATCGGGCAGGGCGTTGCCATAGATGGACCCGATCGCGGTGCGCGCGAGGCTCAGGTAGTTTTTCAGCTCGGCCTTCTTGGCCTCGATCAGCTGTGTTTCCAGCTCCTGTATCTCGGTCTCCGCCAATTGGCGCGACTGGTTGGCCACCACGACCGAGATCGCGGCAATCGCCAGCACAAGCGGAACGGTTGCCAGAAGAAAGACCTTCTGCCCGTAATTCAGCGCGAAACGCGCGCGGATCGTATGTAGTAGCCGGCTCATGAGCGGGGCAAGTTTGGGCCAAGTGCCGCAACGCGTCAATCGCCGCGATCGGGTAGGGGTGAGGCTGCCAGCTGCACATGGCCGCAAGGCCCGCGTGGCTTCGATCTGGATCAAATTTGGCCGCCAAGGCCGGATCTACCCGTCAATGGGTATAGCATCCCCGCAGGACCGCCTATAAGGTTGCGCCACTAGAAACGATCCATCTGCCAGCGATCATGGTCAAAAAGGCCGGCTCTGGGGGATGATAATTTGGGAGGAGACACCTATGGATCGTCGTTCTTTTCTAAGAACTTCTGCAGTTGGCGGGACCGCCGCAGCTGCCTCGACACTGGCCGCACCTGCATATGCGCAGGGCAACCGCACATTGACGATGGTGACAACCTGGGGCCGCGGCCTTGCTGGCGTTTTTGACGCGGCGCAAAAGGTTGCAGATGACATCAATGCAATGTCCGACGGCAGTTTGACGATTGATGTCAAAGCCGCAGGCGAGCTGGTTGGCGCGTTTGAAGTGTTTGACGCAGTGACCGCCGGTCAGGCCGATATGTACCACGCGGCTGATTACTACTTTGTCGGTCAGCACCCGGGTTATGCCTATTTTACCTCCGTGCCATTTGGCATGACCGCTCAGGAAATCGTCAACTGGTACGAGCATGGTGGCGGCAACGCATTCCATGACGAGCTGGGTGAAATCTTCGGCCTGAAATCCTTCCTCGCCGGTAACACGGGCGCGCAGGCCGGTGGCTGGTTCCGCAAGGAAATCACTGGGCCGGAAGACTTCAACGGCCTGAAATTCCGTATGCCTGGTCTGGGCGGCGAGGTGCTCGGCAAGCTGGGCGCGTCGGTTCAGAACCTTCCAGGTGCGGAAGTGTATCAGGCGCTGGCCTCTGGTGCGATTGACGGGACCGAGTGGATCGGCCCGTGGGCGGATGAGAAAGCCGGTTTCCAGGAGATCACCAAGTTCTACTACACCGCTGGTATGCACGAGCCGGGCGCTGCCCTGTCTCTGGCCACCAATCTCGACGTCTTCAACGAGCTGACACCTGCGCAGCAGAAGATCATCGAAGTGGCATCGGGCAACACCCACCAGTGGAGCCTTGCTCAGTTCCTCAACAATAACGGTGCGGCGCTGCAACGTCTGCAATCGGGCGGTGTGAAGGTTCTGGAATTCCCTGACAGTGTCTGGGATGCGATGGGCGCCGCTGCGCAAGAGGTCAAAGACCAGTATGCGGGTGACGAGCTTTATGACCGTCTGCGTGCAAGCTACGAGGCGTCTCAGGCGGCATCGTCCGGCTGGATTGTGCGCTCTGAGGGTGTGTATCGCACCCAGCGTGACCGGATCACCGGCTAAGCGCGCTTTAAGCGACTGAACAGGTCGGGGCCGCAGCAATGCGGCCTCGATCCCCGTGGCTTCGATGCGCACGGAAACGGGAGGGCATCGCAGTTTGAAAGATCGCGGGCCCGATATCGGGGGACATGACTATGCTGGACGCCTTTGTCTGGTTCTTTTCCAACATCGCACTTGCGTTTAAGAACTTCTTCTACGCGGTGTTTAACCCGGACCTCTGGCTGTCCTGGGTGCCCTATATCAACCAAGCCATGCCGGAAACCGAGCAAAAAGAAGCGCTTATGCGCTTCATTTACTATGGCGGCTCGGTCGAATTTTTCTTTGTTATCCTGACATTCCTGTTGATCCTCACAGCCATCGGGCTGTTTGCGAACCGGGTGATGTGGGGGGTCGTGCAAATCCTCGAGGGCTTTGCCAACAGCATCGGTCGCTTCTTCGCCTGGGCTGGCCTTTTGATGGTGCTGCAACAGATCATCATCATCTTTATTCAGCGCATCTTCGCGCGGGCCGAGATCTCTATGGGGTTCGGCATGAGCTTCACCAAGGATATCAGCTGGTGGGCAGAGGAACTGAAGTTCTACAACGCCCTCGTGGTCTGTCTGTGCTGCACCTATACATTCGTGCAGGGCGGCCATGTGCGGGTGGATTTGATCTATTCCGCCGTCAGCTACCGTACCAAGCGGATGATGGACATGATCGGCGCGGTGATCTTCATGATGCCGGCCGCCATCCTGACATGGATGTATGGCTGGTACTTCCTGTGGCGCCACCTTGTCACGCCGAAGCCCTCTGCATCTGACGCGCTGGACCGGCTGCTGACCAAGGCGCGCGCCGTGCGCTGGAATGTCGAGACGATCAGCTTCTCGCCCAACGGGTTCAACGCGTATTTCCTGTTCAAGGTGCTGCTGGTGCTGTTTGCGGGCATGGTCTTCCTGCAATCCATCGCCTTCTTCTACCGCTCCTATCTGGAATGGAAGGGCGGCCCCGAGGCCGAAGGCAAATATCTCGACAAAGACACGCTGGGCGATGAAATCGCCGAAGCGGCTGCAGAAATCCACTAAGGGGCTGGGCAAATGATTTTCGGATTAGATGGCGTAGAAATTGGCCTGATCATTGTGTTCCTGTGCCTTTTCGCAGGTATCCTGTCTGGCTTCCCGGTGGCTTTTGCCATTGGCGGCTCTGCGGTGATTTCCTTCGGGATCATCGCGGCGCTCGACAGTGCGGGGCTTTTGATACATCAGGCGATTGACCCCAATTCGGCGGAGTTTGCCGCCGTACTTGCCGAGGGCGTGAAACAGGAGACCATATCGGTCTTCAGATATCCCGACCTGCCAAGGATAGATCAGCCGGTGTTCTTGCAAGGCTGGGAGACGGCGCTTGACCGCAACGTGTCCTTCATCGTGAACCGTATGAACGAGCGGGTGCTGGCTGGCGCCTCTATCGAGACATTGCTGGCCGTGCTGATGTTCGTGTTGATGGGGATCACGCTGGAACGCTCCAAGATCGCCAATGACC